>NZ_JBSGBK010000188.1:0-1067 GCF_053601215.1 Amycolatopsis sp. NPDC004772 | reverse complement strand
CCTACACGCTTATACCAGGACAACCATCGCCTGGCGGAGCTACCTTCCTGCGTCACCCCATCGCTTGACTACTACGAAATCAGGTCCCACGCTCCGCCTGCAGTTTTGCCCGAAGGCTCCGCTGCAGGTTTTGGGTGGTTAGTATCAAACGCCTCGTCATGGGCGCACATGCTCGGGTACGGGAATATCAACCCGTTGTCCATCGACTACGCCTGTCGGCCTCGCCTTAGGTCCCGACTTACCCTGGGCGGATTAGCCTGGCCCAGGAACCCTTGGTCATCCGGCGGCAGAGTTTCTCACTCTGCATTCGCTACTCATGCCTGCATTCTCACTCCCACACCCTCCACCGCTAGCTTCCGCCACGGCTTCCCTGGGTGCAGGACGCTCCCCTACCCATCAACACGACTACACAAGTCTCGCAAGGAGACAAGTGGATCTATTGTGTCAATGACACAGCTTCGGCGGTGTGCTTAAGCCCCGCTACATTGTCGGCGCAGGACCACTTGACCAGTGAGCTATTACGCACTCTTTCAAGGGTGGCTGCTTCTAAGCCAACCTCCTGGTTGTCTGGGCAATCCCACATCCTTTCCCACTGAGCACACACTTAGGGGCCTTAGCTGGTGTTCTGGGCTGTTTCCCTCTCGACGACGAAGCTTATCCCCCGCCGTCTCACTGCCACGCTCTCACTAACCGGTATTCGGAGTTTGGTTGATTTCGGTAACCCGGTAAGGCCCCTAGACCATCCAGTAGCTCTACCCCCGGCAAGAAACACGTGACGCTGCACCTAAATGCATTTCGGGGAGAACCAGCTATCACGGAGTTTGATTGGCCTTTCACCCCTACCCACAGCTCATCCCCTCAGTTTTCAACCTAAGTGGGTTCGGGCCTCCACGACGTCTTACCGTCGCTTCACCCTGGCCATGGGTAGATCACTCCGCTTCGGGTCTAGACCACGCGACTACAGACGCCCTATTCAGACTCGCTTTCGCTACGGCTACCCCACACGGGTTAACCTCGCCACGCAGCACTAACTCGCAGGCTCATTCTTCAAAAGGCACGCCATCACC
>NZ_JBSGBK010000187.1:0-1112 GCF_053601215.1 Amycolatopsis sp. NPDC004772 | reverse complement strand
TGGACGCACCCAACGCCACATTGGGGTTGTTTCATCGTGGTTTGTGCTGGTCGGAGTGGGTTGGTGGAGTGTGGTAATGCTCAGGCCGGGCTGGGGTGGGCAGTGTCGCGGATGTTCTGCTCGTGCTGGGTGAGCACGAGCAGGGCGCGTAGCAGTGTGGTGGTGTGGCGGGGGTCGAGGCGGAGTTTGTCGAGGACGTGCCAGTGTTTGAGGGCGGCGAAGCCGCCCTCGACCGCGCAGCGCATCGCGGAGAACGCTGCGTTGGCCTGCTTCTGCGCTTTGGTCAGCGGCTGGCGGGCTTCGGCCTTGCAGGGGGTGAGCACGACCTGCTCACACGGCCCCTCACAGACCGGGCAGGTGCGGGTCTCACGGACGTCTTTGTGCCAGCCGTGGAAGCCTTTGTCCCCGGCCGGGGTCAGGCCGTGGTCGTGCAGGTGCTGGCGGATGCGCAGCCGGCGGGCGGCGGTGATGTCGGCGGTGCGGCCGGGCAGTGCCGCCGATACCCACAGCAGCCGGCCGGTCTCGTCGGTCAGGGCGAGCACGACCAGGCCGTGGTGTTTGTGTTTGCCGCTGTAGTTGGCCCGGTTGGCTTGTCCGGTGCGGCGGCGGGTGCGGACCAGGGTGCCGTCCACCAGCACCACCGCCGCACCCCGGGCGGCCAGCCGGGCCAGGACCCGGTTCAGGCGGGTGGCGCAGGCGGCGAGCAGGCCGATGACTTCCAGCACCCACCGCCGCACCGTGGATGCGGAGACGCCCATACCGGCCCCGAGGTGGGCCAGGCGCGGGTCGTGACGCAGCACGGCGAGGACGACCAGCGCCTGCCTGCTCGGGGTGGCTTTGCGCCAACGGGACCGCAGCCGGCGCCGCCGTGTCCGGATCAGCTCGGCGACCCTACCCAGGGTCTGTCGCGAGAGGGGAAGGGCGACCTGGTAGGAAAGGGACTCGAAGCCCTCGGCGGGTTGTTGACTCACATCTCGATCTTGCCGAGGGCTTCACCCATCCCCAGGGCCGCCACGCCGGTCCCAGCGTCACTTCCTCCCACACCACCACAACAGCCCCGCCGCACCACCGTGACCAGCAACGATCAAGATGAAAAAACCCCATTGGGGCGC
>NZ_JBSGBK010000186.1:0-1114 GCF_053601215.1 Amycolatopsis sp. NPDC004772 | reverse complement strand
TGTGATGTCCAGGGACGTTGTCCCGGCTTGAGGTGACCCGGTGATGGCCTGTCGTGCTGACAGGTGAAGGCCTCCGGTTGTGAAGTGGAGCTGTCTAGGAACCGCTTCACGCCTCCGGAGGCCTTCGTGTCCCACCCTAACGCCACCCTGACCCCACGCACCCGACTCCGACTCGCCCGCCTGATCGTCGAGCAAGGCTGGACCTACGCCGAAGCGGCGAAGACGTTCATGGTCGCCGCCAAGACAGCCCGCAAATGGGCCGAACGCTACCGGCACGAAGGCCCCGCAGGGATGGCTGACCGCAGCTGCCGCCCGCACCACAGTCCCGCCAAGACCTCACCCGCGCTGGTCCGCAAGATCGTGCGACTGCGGTGGCGGCACCGGCTCGGCCCGGTCCAGATCGCCGGCCGGCTCGACCTTCCCGCCTCGACCGTGCACGCGGTGCTGGTGCGTTGCCGGATCAACCGCTTGTCCCGGCTCGACCGGGTCACCGGCGAACCCTTGCGCCGCTACGAACACGACCACCCCGGATCGCTGATCCATGTCGATGTCACCAAGTTCGGCAACATCCCCGACGGAGGCGGACACCGCTACGTCGGCCGGCAACAAGGCGAGATCAACAAACGCGCCACCCCGGGCCTGCCCCGCGGCGCGGACTATAAGCCCCGCACCGGCACCGCGTTCGTCCACACTGTTATCGACGACCATTCCCGCGTCGCCTACGCCGAGATCCACACCGACGAAACCGCCGCCACCGCCACCGCTGTCCTGCGCCGGGCCGTGGCCTGGTTCGCCGATCTGGGCGTCACCGTCGAACGCGTGCTCTCGGACAACGGGTCGGCTTACCGCTCGCATGCCTGGCGCGACACCTGCGCCGAGCTTGGTGTCACCCCGAAACGGACCCGGCCCTACCGGCCACAAACCAACGGCAAGATCGAACGCTTCCACCGCACCCTGGCCGACGGCTGGGCCTACGCCCGCCTCTACCCGTCCGAGACCCTCCGCCGGGCCGCGCTACCGGGCTGGCTGCACTTCTACAATCATCACCGACCCCACAGCTCAACCGGCGGCAAACCGCCGGTCACCCGGCTGACCAACCTCCCTGGACATCACA
>NZ_JBSGBK010000185.1:0-1121 GCF_053601215.1 Amycolatopsis sp. NPDC004772 | reverse complement strand
CCAGGCCCAGGGTGATCGAGCCGGGGCCGCAGCCCAGGTCGACCACCCACATGCCCGGCCGGACGGCGATGGTGGGCGGCCGGTTCGACGAGGCCGCGGCCGCCGCGATGCGGCGGGTGGAGATCGCTTACTAGCAGACGAGGAGGTACCGCCATGACCAGCAGCGACGAGACGCGCAACTTGCCACTCCCGCAGCCGCGCCGCCCGCGGGAGGGGCCGCACACCGGAGGCTCCTCGGCTGCCGGGGACCGGCTGCTCGCCCGGATCCGGGAGCTGCGCTACCTGGCCGACCGGGTGCTGGACGACCTCGTCGTCGGCCCGCACGGGCAGAACCTCACCGTCGCACAGGCCCAGGCCAAGGCCGAGCTGTACGACGAGCTGATCGAGCTGGAACAGGCGCAGGGCAGTCTGCGCCACCGCCGCGTCAACCGGCTCACCCGGGTGCTGACCCTGCTCACCGTCACCGTGGTCGACCTGCCGATCATGCTGTGGCTGGCCAGTTCGGTGTTCAACGTCGACTGGACGGCCCCGGTCGGGCTGCCCCTGCTCATCAGCGTGGTGATCTCGGTGCTGGCCACCGGGGGCGCCGCGACCGCGTTGCACCACCTGGGCCACAACCAGCGCCAGCACAAGAACCACCGCCGCCAGCTGGAGTGGAGCAAGCTGTCCACCGGCGCGAAGCTGAGCCTGCTCACCGTCGGGCTGCTGGTGGGCCTGATGGGTGTGGTGATGTTCGTCCGGGTCTCCACCGAGGGGCTGTTGTCCGGGATGAACGGGCTCGCGCTGCTGATGGCGGTGCTCGTCGCGCTCGTCATGGTCGTGTCGGCGACGCTGGTGTTCTGGACGGCCTTCCGCGACGGCTCCCTGGAGCAGGACGACCTGCGCCACTACAGCGAGTGCGTCCGGCCGCACCTGACCGCCCAGCGCGAGTACGAGGACCAGGCCTACGAGCTGGGCTGCCAGTACGACCTGCTGCGCCGCCGCGCCGAACGCGAGGACGCGATCGGCGCGCCGGCCGAGTGAGCGGTCGTGAGTGGTAAAGCGGGTTTTTTAAAAAAGAAAAAAAAAAAAACAAAAAAAAAACAAGAAAAAAATAGAAAGTGAAAACAACCAAGAAAAGA
>NZ_JBSGBK010000184.1:0-1257 GCF_053601215.1 Amycolatopsis sp. NPDC004772 | reverse complement strand
CGGTGCGTTGGACGCACCGAACGCCACATTGGGTGCGCTGGACGCAACCAACGCCACATTGGGGCGCTTGTGGCGAGCTAATGGCGGCAGCTCACTGGTGGACGAGGGCGCCGTTGTGCCGCCGCGTAGGCCGAGCGCAGGTCGGCGATCACCCGGTCCGGCTCGGTCCGCAGGTGGATCGGCAACGTCTGCAGGAAGGTGATCCCGGCCGCGGTGTACCGGGCGTTCCGGGCCAGGGTGTCGGAGTAGCCAGTTCCCTCGCTGTGCCACTTGCGGGAGTCGATCTCCCAGGCGAACGCGATGTCGTCGCACCACGCGTCCGGCTTGGCGATGAAATCACCCCGCTCGTCGAAGATCCGGACGTTCCATTCGGCCGGTGGCAGCTCAGCGAGTTTCCAGATCTCCCAGGCTTCGGCCTCGGCAACCGATTCCGCGCCGCCGAGGATCGCCTGGAGGGCTCGTCGGGCCAACGCCGAACCGCGTTGGCTGCCGAGGCGGAGCTCCTTGTCGAGTTGTTCCGGCGTGCAACGCCTGCGCTGTACGGCCTCCGCAAGCAGTGCCTGCACGGTGTCGAAGTCCCGGAAGCGGCGTACCGCATCGAGTGCGGCTCGGTACACCGGCGCGACAGGTAGTCCGTCTCGCATGATCG
This sequence comes from Amycolatopsis sp. NPDC004772, assembly GCF_053601215.1. Taxonomy (NCBI): domain Bacteria; kingdom Bacillati; phylum Actinomycetota; class Actinomycetes; order Pseudonocardiales; family Pseudonocardiaceae; genus Amycolatopsis; species Amycolatopsis sp. NPDC004772. The sequence continues at coordinate 608 of NZ_JBSGBK010000184.1, read as the reverse complement.
AGTCGGGCAGCCGGGCCGTCCGTTCGACGACGACAAAGCCGCTACTGGTGATCTCGCGCTCGTCCGGGACGAGGATGTGCACATCGTCGGGCTGCGGGAATTCCCGCAGCCCGTGTCTTCGCAACGCCCAGAGTCCGGTGAGCACCGCCGAGGCGCCGCCGCGGATGAGTGCCGCTTGCAAGCGCTGTTCGTCGTTCGGCTCGGTCGGATGCAGCAAGATGATTCCCGGCAACAGCCGTCGCCAGGGACCACCGGGCAGGCAGCGGCGATAGACGCTGCTGCGTCTCATGCCGATCTCCTCGAGTTCGGCGGTGCGGACGACAGCCGGATTGTCTTTGTGGCCGGCAACGAGTGGGTGCCGTGCCCAGATTCCCCTCTTCACGCTTCCAAGGATCAGCGCACTCGCCGGTGAAAAGCCAGCTCAGGGCGTCGCGAACGGGCCGTTCGCGACGCGTTTGGCCGAAAATCAGCCGTTTGTGGCGTCCCGGCTCATGCGCCCCAATGTGGCGTGGGGGGGGGGGGGGGGGGGGCCCCCCCCCCCCGTAGGGGGGGGAGGGGCCACGCCCAACCCAGGGGGGGCGGGGGCGGCGGCGGGGGGCGGGCGCGGC
>NZ_JBSGBK010000183.1:0-1298 GCF_053601215.1 Amycolatopsis sp. NPDC004772 | reverse complement strand
GGCAGGGTTCCGGCAAAGTCGTGTCGTTGCAGGCAGGCACGGCCCGCTCTGGTGATCATGTGGTTGTCGAAGCCCATGATCTGTGAGAGAGCCGTGCCTGCTGTTGCATTTTCGCGTATTCCTGCCCTGCTGGACCGGCTGGGTCCCGACGATCTTGATCGGGTCGCTGACCTGCGGAAATATCTGGCTCTGGTGCCGGACCCGCGGAAACGCCGCGGTGTGCGGCATCCACTGGTGTCGATCCTCGTGATCGCGGCCGCGGCGGTGGCCGCGGGAGCGCAGTCCTTCACCGCGATCGGGGAGTGGGCCGCAGACGCTCCCCAGCGGGTACTCGCGATGCTGGGGACGCGATGCTGCCGCCGGTCAGGGCGACATCAGGCACCGAACGAAGCCACCGTGCGGCGGACGCTCGCGGTCGTGGACGGTGACCGCCTGGACGAGGTGATCAGCGCCTGGATCAACCACCGGCTCGCCGGGCGGACCGTGCCGGAGCCGATCGCGGTGGACGGCAAGTCGCTGCGCGGCACCTTCGCCCGCACCGGCGGAGCCGGGATGCATCTGCTGTCCGCGCTGACACATCACAGCGGGACCGTCCTCGGCCAGCAGGACGTAAGGGCCGGGACCAGCGAGATCGCGTGGATGCAGCCCCTGCTTGATCGGATCGGCCTGGGCGGGGTGGTGGTGACTGCCGACGCGCTGCACACCACCCGTGGTCTCGCGGCCTATCTCGCCGGCCGCGGCGCGGGCTATGTGTTCACGGTCAAGGAAAACCAGCACCGGCTGCATGCCCGGCTGGCAGCATTGCCGTGGCCGCAGGCCGCCCATCACACCACCACAGGAATCGGGCACGGCCGCGCCGAGCAACGCACCATCGAGGTGCTGCCCGCCCCGGCAGATCTCGATTTCCCCGCTGCGGCACAGGTTTTCCAGATCACCCGTTACCGCACCGACCGAGTGACCGGGCGACGGCAAGCCAACACCGTCCACGGTGTCACCAGTCTCCCCGCCGGCACGCATCCCGCAGACATCGCCGCGCTCCTGCGCGGGCACTGGTGCATTGAGAACCGGTTGCACTGGGTCCGTGACGTCACTTACAACGAGGACCGTTCCCGGGTCCGCGCCGGCACCGCACCCCGGGCCATGGCCACTTTGCGCAACCTCGCCATCAGCGCGCTGCGCACGGCAGGCCACGCCAACATCGCGCAAGCTCTCCGCCACATCGCTCGCGACACCTCGCGACCGCTCACACTCTACGGAATACTCCCTTGACCAGCACAAACGACTTTGCCGGAACCCTG
>NZ_JBSGBK010000182.1:0-1305 GCF_053601215.1 Amycolatopsis sp. NPDC004772 | reverse complement strand
GTCATGGGTTGCTCCTATGTCAAGCCGCTGCGGGGAGCGTGGCTGTGAGGGGTGTGGTGTCGGTTCGTAGGAGGTTGAACACGACGCGGGCGAGGCGTCGTTTGAGGGCGCGGAGTGCTTCCATGGTGGTGTCTCCGTGGCTGCGGCGGTTGAGGTAGTAGGTGCGGCCGGGGCCGGGCAGGCGGATCTGGGTGACGGCGATGCGGTGTAAGGCGGTGTTGAGCTGGCGGTTGCCGCCGCGGGCGAGGCGGTGGCGGGTGGTGTTGCCTGAGCTGGCGGGGATGGGCGCGACTCCGGCGTGCATGGCGTAGCAGGCTTCGGAGCGGAACCGGGTGACGTTCGCGGTCTCTGCGACGATCTTCGCCGCGGTCAGCGCGCCGCAGCCGGGCAGCGTTAGCAGCCGGGGTGCTGTGCGGGTCATTCGTGCGGCCAGTTCGCGTTCGAGGGCGTTGATGCGGACGGTGAGGCCGCGGATGTCGGTGACCAGCTCGGCGGCGATCCGCACGACCATCGATGCCGGCTGCTGGGCCAGCCATGTGGTGAGCCGGTCGAGTTCGCAGAGCCGGTCCAGGCCGCGTGCGGCGGGGTCGAGTTCGGGGTCGAGTTCGTGCAGGTGCCAGCGCAGCCGGTTCTGCATCCGGGTGCGGGTGCCGATCATGTCCTCGCGGTGGTCGACCAGCAGCTTGACCTCCCGCGACTCGCGGTCGTGAGTGGCGGAGGGCAGATTCGGCTCCCGCAATGCCGCTCGTGCGACGGCGAGGGCGTCGATGGGGTCGGACTTGCCGCGGGTCCTGGCAGCTGACCGTGCGCCGGCCATCAGCTTCGGCGGTACCCGCACCACGGTTTGCCCGGCCGAGAGCAGGGCCCGCTCCAGCCGGGTCGAGACGTGCCGGCAGTCCTCCACCGCGAAGCGCACCTGCTCGGCCGGCCACTGGCGCAATGTCCAGCGCAGCAACTGCCGATGACCGGCGTCGGTGGCCCGCACGGTCTTCTCGCCCAGCTTGCGGCCCACCTCGTCCACGACGACTGCCGTATGCGTGGCCTTGTGGACATCGATACCCAGCACCACCACCATGGGATGGTCTCCTTCCAGCTCGAAGGGACGGCTGGGCCGGCCGGCGGACACACCTCAGTAGGGGGCGCTGCCACGCTCCTATCAAGTCACGCCGGTCGGCCCTGACCACCGGTGACCGGCACAACCCATGATCGCCAACCCGCAAGCAGGCGGCAGCGAGGCTACGAGCCAGGTCACCAGCGGCCAGGATCCCAACCACCGCAACAGCGGCAACACCACCCTGACACTGA
>NZ_JBSGBK010000181.1:0-1355 GCF_053601215.1 Amycolatopsis sp. NPDC004772 | reverse complement strand
TAAGTTCGGCGGTGTCCTACTCTCCCACAACCCTTCGGTTGCAGTACCATCGGCGCTGTCAGGCTTAGCTTCCGGGTTCGGAATGGGACCGGGCGTTTCCCTGACGCTATAACCACCGAAACACTACGAAACAACACACCCCGGTGTGGTGTTTCAGAACCGTAGAGTGGATGCGTAACATCTTTGTAGGCAAGTCCTCGGCCTATTAGTACCAGTCAACTCGACAACACATTACTGTGCTTCCATTTCTGGCCTATCAACCCAATGGTCTGTTGGGGGCCTTAACCCACAAAGGGTGGGATACCTCATCTTGGAACAGGCTTCCCGCTTAGATGCCTTCAGCGGTTATCCCTTCCGAACGTGGCCAACCAGCCATGCCCTTGGCAGAACAACTGGCACACCAGAGGTTCGTCCGTCCCGGTCCTCTCGTACTAGGGACAGCCTTCCTCAAGTATCCTACGCGCGCGGCGGATAGGGACCGAACTGTCTCACGACGTTCTAAACCCAGCTCGCGTGCCGCTTTAATGGGCGAACAGCCCAACCCTTGGGACCTACTCCGGCCCCAGGATGCGACGAGCCGACATCGAGGTGCCAAACCATGCCGTCGATATGGACTCTTGGGCAAGATCAGCCTGTTATCCCCGGGGTACCTTTTATCCGTTGAGCGACACCCCTTCCACCAGGAGGTGCCGGATCACTAGTCCCGACTTTCGTCCCTGCTCGACATGTCTGTCTCACAGTCAAGCTCCCTTGTGCACTTGCACTCAACACCTGATTGCCAACCAGGCTGAGGGAACCTTTGGGCGCCTCCGTTACTCTTTAGGAGGCAACCGCCCCAGTTAAACTACCCATCAGGCACTGTCCCTGAACCAGATCATGGCCCGAGGTTCAGATTCCCAATTCGACCAGAGTGGTATTTCAACAACGACTCCACCACAACTAGCGTTGCAGCTTCACAGTCTCCCACCTATCCTACACAAGCCGAACCGAAAACCAATACCAAACTATAGTAAAGGTCCCGGGGTCTTTCCGTCCTGCCGCGCGTAACGAGCATCTTTACTCGTAGTGCAATTTCGCCGGGCCTGTGGTTGAGACAGCCGGAAAGTCGTTACGCCATTCGTGCAGGTCGGAACTTACCCGACAAGGAATTTCGCTACCTTAGGATGGTTATAGTTACCACCGCCGTTTACTGGCGCTTAAATTCTCAGCTTCGCCATTACTGGCTAACCGGTCCTCTTAACGTTCCAGCACCGGGCAGGCGTCAGTCCATATACATCGTCTTGCGACTTCGCATGGACCTGTGTTTTTAGTAAACAGTCGCTTTCCGCTGGTCTCTGCGGCCACCCACCCCTAGC
>NZ_JBSGBK010000179.1:0-2347 GCF_053601215.1 Amycolatopsis sp. NPDC004772 | reverse complement strand
GACGGTGGTACCGCGTCAAGGCGGGAAAGCGTGCCTTGACCCGGCACCACCGTCCGCGTGCTGGCTTCGGATCGGGGTGGCGGGGGAGGTCTGGGTGGGGTGCCGGTCTGGGCGTCCGCGTTCCGTTCGGTCGGTGCGGCAGCTGCAAGTCACCCCGAGCCTCCGCGCAGCAACGCCACCAGTGTCGGCAACGCCGCCGTCAACGCCTCCCGGGAACAGCCCGCGTAGCCGATTGCCACCCCGAATACCGAAGGCTCTCCGGTGAAATGCCTTGCCAGGCCGTCCAGTCGGATTCCGCGCCTCTCGGCCGCCCCGATCACCGAGGCCTCCATCGCCGCCGATGAAAACGGCACCACCAGGTGCGCCCCCGCGTCGTCCCCCCGTACTGGGATCCCCGCCCCTGACAATGCTCCCGCCAGCAACGTCCGCCGCTCCGCCATCTCCCGGCGCAACTTCCGCAGGTGACGGCCCAGGTCCCCGTTCCTCGCGAACTCGTACAGCACCCGCTGCCCTGCCGGCGATGGGCGTGTTCCCGTCAGGTCGCGGTACGCCAGCACCGCCGACGTGATCGCCTCCGGTGCCACCATCCACCCCGCTCCCAGCGTCGGGGTGAGGATCTTCGACGTCGTTCCCAGGTGCACCACGACGTCTGGCGCCAGCGAGGCCAGCATCGGCAGCGGGGCCACGTCGAACCGCAGCTCGCCGTCGTAGTCGTCCTCGATCACCAGCATTGCGGACGAACGTGCCCGCTCCACCAGTGACACCCGCCGGGTCGCGCTCAGCCTGCTGCCCATCGGGTACTGGTGGGCCGGGGAGCAATACACCGCCCGGGCATCCGGAGGGATCGCGGACGGCCGCAGCCCCTCGGAATCCACCGGCACTCCCACCACCCGCATCCCCGCCCGCAGGAACGCCTGCACCGCCCGCTGGTAGCCCGGCTCCTCGACGGCGACGACGTCCCCGCGCTCCAGTACCGCCGCCGCCAGCTCGACCACCGCCGCCGTCGTGCCGCCGGTCGCCAGGACCGAGCCCGCCGCCAGCCCCCGGTGGCGCAGCAGGTGCTCCGACACCGCCGCGCGGTACTCCGGCAGGCCCGCCCGGTGGGCCCGGACCAATGGCTCCGGGTCCGCCGCCGCCCGCCAGGCGCGGCGCCAGGCCGCTCGGTCCAGCCCGGCCGCCCACGGTGTGCCCGGGCCGAGGTCCAGCAGCGACGGCACAGCCGCCTCGGGAGCCGCGACCGCGGGCATCGGGACCGACGAAGTCGTGGAAGAAGGCGGCGTCGTCACGTAGGTGCCGGAGCCGTGCCGGCCGGCGATCCAGCCTTCGGCGTGCAGCTGCTCGTACGCCGCCGACGTCACCGTGCGGCTGACGCCGAGGCGGCCGGCCAGGGCCCGGGTCGACGGCAAGCGGTCGCCGCCGCGCAGGTGGCCACTCGCCGCCGCTTCGCGCAACGCGTCCGCCAATTGCACGGCCAGCGGTGTCACCGCCGAACGGTCGAGGCTGACCGGGAGCGCGGTGTCGGACACGGGACCTCCCCCGACGCAGAGTGGACTTCCCAAGTGTACGAGAAGTGGACGTTCTCCGAGGCCACTGAGCCGGGAGACGCTGGTCGCATGTTGTCGACCACGCCCCGCACCACGCTCGGCCGCAAGAAGCACCGCGCCGTCACCGACCGCTCCGCGCTGCACGCCGTCCTGGACGAAGGCCTGATCTGCCACCTCGGGATCGTCCGCGACGGGGTGCCGCTGGTCCTTCCCACCGGCTACGGCCGCGACGGCGACACGCTCTACCTGCACGGCTCGACCGGCGCCGCCAGCCTCCGCACCGCCGCGCACGGCCTCGACGTCTGCGTCACCGTCACCCTCCTCGACGGCATCGTCTACTCGCGCTCGGTCAACAACCACTCGATGAACTACCGCAGCGCCGTCATCCTCGGCCAGGCGAAGCCGGTCCTGGACGCCGAAGCGAAGATGCACGGCCTGAAAGTGCTCACCGACCACCTCGCGCCCGGCTCGTGGGAGCACGCGCGCGAGGTCAACGCGAAGGAGTTCGCCGCGGTGTCCGTGCTCGCCCTGGACCTCGCCGAGGCGTCGGTGAAGATGCGCGCCGAGGGCCCGGACGACGAGCCGGAGGACGTCGAGGCCGACACCGCCTGGGCCGGCGTCCTGCCGGTGCGGACCGTCTACGGCGCGCCCGAGCCGTCCGCGGACCTCTCCCCCGGCTGGACGACACCGCCGCACGTCACCGGTCGTGGGGGGGGGGTGGGGGGGGTTGGGGTGGGCGATACCCCAAAACACGCCCGAGTCGCGGCCGCCCGACGCGCCGCCGGTGGCGCACCCCCGCGCGG
>NZ_JBSGBK010000178.1:0-2718 GCF_053601215.1 Amycolatopsis sp. NPDC004772 | reverse complement strand
GGGCTCACTTCGCCTCTGGTGGCGGGGGGGCACATCCGGGGCGCGCCGCGGGCGAGCGCGCGGTCGCACTCGCCGCGGCGCAGCGCCTGCGCGGCGAGGTGGATCGCGACGAGGGACGACGAGCACGCCGTGTCGACGGTCAGCGCCGGGCCTTCGAGGCCGAAGGCGTAGGCCAGCCGGCCGGACACGACGGCGGCGGCGTTGCCGGTGCCGATGAAGCCGCCGACCTCCTCGCCCGCCGCGCCGAGCAGGCCCGCGTAGTCCTGGCCGTTGGTGCCGGCGAACACGCCGGTGCGGCTGCCGCGCAGGGTGTGCGGGTCGATCCCGGCGCGTTCGAAGACCTCCCAGGTGATCTCCAGCAGCAGGCGCTGCTGGGGGTCCATGGCGAGGGCTTCGCGTGGCGAGATCCCGAAGAAAGCGGCGTCGAACTCCGCTGCGGCGTCGAGGAATCCGCCCTCGCGGACGTAGCTGTGGCCGCTCTTGCCCGGGTCGGGGTCGTAGAGGGCGCCGAGGTCCCAGCCGCGGTCGTCGGGGAGGCCTGACATCGCGTCGACGCCGTCGGCGACGAGGCGCCAGAGGTCTTCCGGCGTGGCGACCGAGCCGGGGAACCGGCAGCCCATGGCGACGAGCGCGATCGGCTCGTCGGCTCGCACCGGCGCCGTCCCCGATCCGGCCGGTTCCGGCCGGCGGCCGAGCAGTTCGCGGTGCAGGTGCCGGGCCAGCGCGGCGGGTGTCGGGTGGTCGAACACGCACGTCGCGGGCAGGTTCAGCCCGGTGGCGGCGCCGAGGCGGTTGCGCAGTTCGACCGCGGTCAGGGAGGTGAACCCGCTGTCGGAGAAGGCACGGTCGCCATCGACGGCGGCGGCATCGGGATAGCCGAGCACGGCCGCGACGTGCGTGCAGGTCAAGTCGAGAAGCTTGCGCTCGGCGTCTGTTTCGGACAGTCCACTGAGGAGTCCCGCGGACTCGGCTTTCGGGCTCTCGATGGGCTCACCGAACAGCGGCCGCGGCCGGACAGCTCGCAGCTTCGGGAGATAGACGTCCCAGTCGAGATCGGCCACCACGGCCAGCGGGTCGCTGCTTGCGGCTTCCCTCATGAGGGCATCGAGAGCGAGGCCGGGTTCCAAGGCGCCGACCCCGGCGGCACGCAGCCGCCGTTGCGCTTCGCCGTCGCCCGCGGCCATCCCCTCGCCGGCCCACGGACCCCAGGCGATCGAGACAGCGGGCAGCCCGGCGGCCTGCCGCTGCTGGGCGAGCGCATCGAGGTGCGCATTGGCGGCGGCGTAGCTCCCCTGCCCCGCGGCGCCGAAGGCGCCGGCCATCGAGGAGAAGAGGACGAAGGCATCGAGCTCACCGGTGAGCGCGGACAGGTTTTCGGCGGCGGTCACCTTCGCCCGCAGGACGGCATCGAAGCGCTCGGGCGTGAGGGCATCGATGACACCGTCGTCGAGAACACCGGCGGCGTGCACGACGGCCCGGAGATCGTCGGGGAGAACGGCGGCCAGGGCATCCCGATCGGCAGCATCACAGGCGACGATCGAGACACCGCAGCCGAGGGCGGTGAGTTCGCGTTCGAGGTTCGCCGCTCCCGGCGCTGCGGGCCCCCGGCGGCTGAGCAGGATCAGGCGTTCGGCGCCGGCGGTGGCCAGCCGCCGGGCAACTTGGGCACCGAGGGCGCCCGTGCCACCGGTGACCAGCACGGTACCCCGCGGCTGCCAGCCCGGACCGGCGGCGACAGAGCGGCGGTCTTCCCCCTGGGCGTCGGTGGCCGGCATGGGGACTCGGGGTTGGCGAGCCGGGCCGGGGGTTGCGGGGCGGCGTTCCAGGCGGCGGGCGAAGATGCCCGAGGGGCGGAGGGCGACCTCGTCTTCCGTGCCGGTGAGCATTGCGGCCAGGCGGGTTCGGGCTCGATCGTCCAGGGTGGCCGGTAGGTCTATCAAGCCGCCCCAGCGCTGGGGGTGCTCCATTGCCGCCGTTCGGCCCAGGCCCCAGACCTGGGCCTGGACCGGTGCCTCCACGCCGTCCGCCCGGGTCGCCGCGACCGCTCCGCGGGTCAGGCACCACACGCGTCCGCTTGTTCCGAGATCGCCCAGCGACTGGAGGAGGGTTGCCGTGCCCGCTGCGACTCCGCGGCCTCCGTCAGCCATCGCCAGCAGGGAAAGTACGCCGTCCACTTGGGATTCGCCGATGCCTTCGCGGAGGCGTTCGGTGAACTCCGCGCGTGGCAGCAGGGGGTCGACGCGGACCGGGGTGAGGCGGGCGCCGCGTTCGAGGATCGTCTGTGCGACTCCGGCCACGACACCGGACTCGCCCTCTTCCGGCACGATCAGCAGCCAGTGCCCGGTCAGCGCGGCGGCGTCCGGTGTGACCGGGCGCCAGGCGATGCCGTAGCGCCAGGAGTCCACCGTCGACTCCTGGTGGCGGCGCTGGTACCACGCCGACAGTGCCGGGGTGACCGCCTCGGCGACGTCCGCTTCCAGGTCCAGTTCGGCCGCCAGGTTGCCGCTGCGGAGCACTTCCCAGAAGCCGGAGTCGCCCCCGGGTGCCGCCGTGCCGGGCTCCGGGGCGAGCCAGTAGTTGCGGTGCCGGAAGGCGTACGTGGGCAGGTCGATGCGGCGGCCGTCCGGGAAGAACGGTGTCCAGTCCACGTCCACGCCCTGAACGTGAGCAGTGCTCAACGCCGAGAGCAGTGCTCTCGTTTCAGAGCGGTCGCGGCGC
>NZ_JBSGBK010000177.1:0-2778 GCF_053601215.1 Amycolatopsis sp. NPDC004772 | reverse complement strand
GGTGCGTCTGACGCACCGAACGCCACATTGGGTGCGTTGGACGCAACCAACGCCACATTGGGGCGCTTGGAACCCGGGTCAGCGGTCGGCCGCTTCCAATTCGACGGCCTTCTTCATCGTCTCGCGCGCCCGGCGGCGGTCGCCCGCGATGTCGTAGGCGTACGCGAGCTTGTACCAGGCCCGCCAGTTCTCCTGGTCGGCCTCGACCTCCGCGCGGCGCTCCGCGAACCAGGCGTCGGCCGCGTCGCGATCCACCCGGCCCGACGGGCGGCGCGGGAGGCCGGAGACGTCCGGGAGCGCGCCCTCGGCGTCCAGCCGCCGGGAGAGGCGCTGGACCTGCAGGCCATTGCGCCAGGTCATGACGACGACCCAGATGCCCAGGACCGGCAGCAGCAGCACCCCGGCCCCCAGCGCGATCCCGACGCCCGTGCCCGTCTTGAACAGGGCGACCGCCCGATCCGCCAGCAGGAACAGGTAGACGACCAGCGCCGCCGTCAGCAGCAGCGCCACATTGCGAGCCCTCACAGGTCGAGGACGTTTTCCAGGCCGACCGTCAGGCCGGGGCGCTGCAGCACTTCGCGCACGCCGAGCAGCACGCCCGGCATGAACGACGTCCGGTCGAGGGAGTCGTGGCGGATCGTCAGGGTCTCCCCCTCGCCGCCGAACAGGATCTCCTCGTGCGCGACCAGGCCCGGCAGGCGGACCGAGTGCACGCGGACCTCCTCGACCGTCGCACCACGGGCGCCGTCCAGCTCCGACGTCGTCGCGTCCGGGCCCGGTGCCACGCCCGCTTCCGCGCGGGCGGCGGCGATCATCCGCGCGGTGTGGGCGGCGGTGCCCGAAGGCGCGTCGGCCTTGCGGTTGTGGTGCAGCTCGATGATCTCGGCCGAGGCGTAGAACTTCGCCGCCTGGGCCGCGAACCGCATGGCGAGAATCGCGCCAAGAGCGAAGTTCGGCGCGATCAGTACGCCCAGCGACGGCTTCGGCGCCAGCAGCGAACGCAGCGACGCCAGCCTGTCTTCGCTGAAGCCGGTGGTGCCGACGACCGCGTGGATGTCGTGCTCGACCAGGTACTCCAGGTTGCCCATGACGGCGTCGGGGTGGGTGAAGTCGACGACCACCTGGGCGTCGGCCAGCGCGGCGAAGTCGTCGCCCGCGTCCAGCGCGGCCACCAGCTTCATGTCCCCGGCGCCTTCGACGGCCTTCACCACCGTCGCGCCCATCCGGCCGCGCGCACCGAGCACACCGACGTTGACGGTCATGAAGCGATCACCTCGTGCAGGTCGTCAGGAAGGTCGTCGGCGTGAGCGTACGGCCCGACGACCGCCGCCGCCGAGACGCCACCGGGCCGCGCGAACAAAGTGCGAGCGAGCGCACACACGTCCTCGGTGGTCACCGCGTCGATGCGCGCGATCGTGTCGTCGACACCCAGGTAGCGCCCGTAGTTGAGCTCGTTCTTGCCGATCCGCGACATCCGCGACGAGGTGTCCTCCAGGCCCAGCACCAGCCCGCCGCGCAGCTGGCCCTTGGCGCGGGCCACCTCGGCGTCGGTCAGGCCGTCGACGCCGACCTTGTCGAGCACCTCGCGGATGACGCCGGCGACGTCGCCGAGCTTCTCCGGCTGGCAGCCCGCGTACACGGCCATGTGCCCGGTGTCGGCGTAGCTCGCCACCGACGAGTACACCTGGTACGCCAGTCCGCGCTGCTCGCGGATCTCCTGGAACAGCCGCGAGCTCATCCCGCCGCCGAGGGCCGCGTTGAGCACCGAGAGCGCGAAGCGGCGGTCGTCGTGGCGCGACAGCGACCGCAGGCCGAGCATGACGTGCGCCTGCTCGGTGTCGTCGGTGTGCAGGGCCAGCTTCGGCACGGTCTTGATCCGGGCGCGGCCCTCGCGCGGCGCGATCGGCGTCGCGGTGCCGGCCAGGCGCTCTTTCAGGGCTTTGCGCACCAGGCGCAGCACCTGGCTGTGGTCGATGTTGCCGGCCACGGACAGGACCATGCGCGGCAGCGTGTAGCGGCGCTTGTAGAAGTTCCGCAGCGCGGCCGGGGACATCTCGACGATCGACTTCTCGGTGCCGAGCACCGGGCGGCCGAGCGGGTGGTCGCCGAGGATGGCCGTCACGAACGTCTCGTGCAGCAGGTCTTCGGGGTCGTCGTCGCGCATCGAGATCTCTTCGAGGACGACGCTGCGTTCCATGTCCATGTCGCGGTCGGTGCACAGGGCGTCGAAGACGACGTCGGTGACCAGGTCCACGGCGAGCGGGAGGTCGGCGTCGAGCACCTGCGCGTAGTAGCAGGTGTGCTCTTTGGCCGTGAAGGCGTTGAATTCGCCGCCGACCGCGTCGATCTCCTCGGCGATCTGCGTGGCGTCGCGGTGCTTGGTGCCCTTGAACAGCAGGTGTTCGAGGTAGTGCGCGGCGCCGGCGACCGCGGCCGGCTCGTCGCGGGAGCCGATGCCGACCCACAGCCCGACCGTGGCCGAGCGCGACGCCGGGACGTGCTCGGTGATCACGCGCAGGCCGCCGGGCAGGACGCTGCGCTTGACGACCGCACCGTCCGGGGTGGACTCCAGTGTGCGGGTGGTGCCGACGGGCTGCTCGTGCCCGGAAACCTGCCGTGCCATGGGTTCCTTACTCACGATGCCGCGAAGGCCCCCTGCCGCCGGGGTCGTGAGTGGTAAGGCGGGTTAGAACCCGCTTTATCGCCAACGCACCCCCCCCGCCGGCCGTGGGGAGTTCGGGGGAGTGGGGTTTGATGTGGTGGCCGTGTGGGTTTTGT
>NZ_JBSGBK010000176.1:0-3649 GCF_053601215.1 Amycolatopsis sp. NPDC004772 | reverse complement strand
GCCCGCCCCCCATTGTGGCGTTGGGTGCTTTCCCCCCACCGAACGCCACATTGGGTGCGGTGGACGCAACCAACGCCACATTGGGGCGCTCGGGGCCGGGCCTTCATTGACGTCAGGAGGATTCGTGCGGGTTCGGCGAGTGGTGACGACCAGGGCGGGCGGCGCGTCACGGCCGCCCTACGACACCTTCAACCTGGGCGACCACGTCGGCGACGACGAAGGCAACGTCTACGCCAACCGCAAGCGCCTGGCGAGCGAGCTCGGCTTGGCCGAAGACAAGCTGGCCTGGATGGAGCAGGTCCACGGCCGCACGGCGACCGTCGTCGACGGCTCCGAGACCAGCGCGGCCGAAGCGACCGACGCCCTGGTGACGGCGACCCCGGGCGTCGCGCTCGTGGTGCTGGTCGCCGACTGCGTCCCGGTCCTGCTGGCCGACGCCGAGGCCGGGGTGGTCTCGGCGGTGCACGCGGGTCGCGTGGGCACCCGGGTCGGCGTGGTCCCGGCCGCGGTCAAGGCCATGCAGGAGGTGGGCGCCGAGCCGCACCGGATCGAAGCCCTGCTCGGCCCGGCCATCTGCGGCGACTGCTACGAAGTCCCCGCGGAAATGGCCGCCGACGTCGAGAAACACGTCCCCGGCAGCGCGTGCAAGACCCGCACCGGGACACCCGGGCTCGACCTGCGCGCCGGGCTCTGGCGCCAGCTCGCCGACCTCGGCGTCGGCAAGATCGGCGTCGACCCGCGGTGCACGAACGAGGACAAGACGCTGTTCAGCTACCGCCGCGACGGGACCACCGGGCGGATCGCCGGCATCACCTGGATCGAGGCATGACCGACCGCAAGGCCGAACTGGCCGAGAACCTCGCCGAGGTCGAAGCGCGGATCGCCGCCGCGTGCCGGGCCGCCGGGCGCGCCCGGGACGAGGTCAAGCTGCTCGCGATCACGAAGACCTTCCCCGCGTCCGACGTCGCGCTGCTGGCCGAGCTCGGCGTCACGGACGTCGGCGAAAACCGGGACCAGGAGGCCGGCCCGAAAGCCGCCGAAGTCCCCGGGCTGCGGTGGCACATGGTCGGCCGGCTGCAGCGGAACAAGGCGCGATCGGTGGTCGGGTGGGCCCACGAGGTGCAGTCCGTCGATTCCGCGCGGCTCGCCGACGCGCTGGCCAAGGCGGTGCGTGCGGTTCAAACCGCCCAGATACGTGACGAACCCCTCGACGTGCTGATCCAGGCCAGCCTCGACGACGATCCCGGCCGCGGCGGTTGCCCGCTTCCCGAGCTCGGCGCGCTCGCCGACCGGATCGCGCAGTCCGGGGAGCTGCGGCTTCGCGGGCTGATGGCCGTCGCGCCGCTGGGGGTGGACCCGGCCGCGGCCTTCGAACGGCTCGCTCGCGCGGGGGAGGCCCTCCGAAAAGATCACCCGAATGCCGCAGACGTCTCCGCCGGGATGAGCCATGATCTCGAGCAGGCGATCACGCACGGCTCGACCTGTGTGCGTGTCGGAACCGCGTTGCTCGGTGGACGCGGTTTAGCCTCGCCGTAGGGAGCTCGCGCGGTCGTCACGTTTCGTGTCCGCCCGCGCGGGGCACTGACGGCGTGGAGATCGAAAGTCAGTGCGGGAGCGGCTAGGGCTAGGGAGAGGCATGAGCGCGCTGCAGAAGCTGAAGGCCTACTTCGGGATGGTGCCCGCTGACGACGACGGCTACGACGTCGAAGACGACTACCGACGCGGTTACGACGACGACTACGACTCCTACGAGGAGCCGGCGCCGCGGTCGTCGCGTTCACGGTACCGCGACGTCGACGACACGTACGACGAGCCCGTCAGCCGCAGCCGGTCACGCTCCGTGGTCAGCTCCGAGCCGGCCGTTCACGGTGCGCTGGCCGTCGACCGGCAGCCCGAGCCGGTGGCGCGCCTGCGCCCGGTCGTCGAGCCGGTCGTGCGCCAGCCGGTGCGTGACCCGTTGAGCCGCATCACCACGCTGCACCCGACCAGCTACGCGGAGGCGCGGGCGATCGGGGAGCACTACCGCGAGGGCATCCCGGTGATCATGAACCTCACCGAGATGGAGAACGCGGACGCGAAGCGGCTCGTCGACTTCGCCGCCGGGCTGGCGTTCGCGCTCAGGGGGTCGATGGACAAGGTCACCAACAAGGTGTTCCTTCTCTCACCGCCCGATGTGGACGTCACGGCGGAAGACCGTCGGCGGATTGCCGAGGGCGGATTGTTTTTGCGGGGCTGAAGTCGCCCGTACCGCTGAGCGCAAGCAGACGTGACTTTGCCGACCCGATCCGGGGTCGGCCCCCTCAACTGCGTCTTCGGAGAGGACGCCCGGTTAGAGTAGGCATGTGGAAGCTGTGTGGCTGGTCGTCTGGTACGTGCTGTTCGCCTTCTGGCTGCTGCTGACGGCGCGGATCGTGGTCGAACTCGTCCGGACCTTCGCGCGTGAGTGGCATCCGGCCGGAGGGGTTGCGGTCACGCTCGAGACCATCTACACAGTGACGGACCCGCCGGTCCGCTTGTTCAGAAGGATCATTCCGATGGTCCGGATCGGCGGCGTCGGACTGGACTTGTCGATTATGGTGCTGCTGTTGGTTGTGTTCTTCGCGATGCAACTGGCGACTCCAAGTTGATCGGGGAGACTTGGGTGGACCCTGCAGGCCATGGAGTGCGTGAGGTGATCTGATGTCGTTGACCCCCGCTGACGTGCATAACGTCGCGTTCAGCAAGCCGCCCATCGGCAAGAGGGGCTACAACGAGGACGAGGTGGACGCGTTCCTCGACCTGGTGGAGACCGAGCTGGCCCGGTTGATCGAGGACAACAACGAGCTGCGCCAGCAGATGGAACAGCTCGACGCGGAACTCGAGTCGACCCGCAGCGAGCTGGAGAACGCCAAGGCGAACGTCGGCGCGCCCCCGATGCGCGAAGAGCCGTCGCGGCGCCTGGCGCCGGTGCCGCCGCCGCAGTCCGCCATGGAGCAGACGCAGGCGCACTCGATGGTCGGCGACAGCACCGAGCCGAACGTGCAGGCCGCCAAGGTCCTGGGCCTGGCCCAGGAGATGGCCGACCGGCTGACCGCCGAGGCGAAGACCGAGTCCGACGGGATGCTGGCCGAGGCCCGCACCAAGTCCGAGCAGCTGCTCTCGGACGCCCGGGCGAAGTCCGACTCGATGGTGAACGAGGCCCGCACCCGCGTCGACACGATGCTGAACGACGCGCGGACCCGTGCGGAGACGCTCGAGCGTCAGGCGCGTGACAAGGCGACCACGCTGGAGCGCGAGTCGCAGCGGAAGTACACCGAGACGATGAACAGCCTGAACTCCGAGAAGAGCGGGCTGGGCAAGAAGATCGAAGAGCTGCGCACGATCGAGCGGGAGTACCGCACGAGGCTGCGCGGGTTCCTCGAGTCCCAGCTGCGCGAGCTCGACGACCGCGGTTCCGCGGCCCCCGCGTCGGCGTCGTCGGGCTCCGGGCAGTCGTCCGGTTCGACGAGCGGCGGCCAGGGCTACTCCTTCGGCCCGCGCGCCGAAGCCGGCTGAGTTCTTCCTGAGCCGTGGGGGCCCCCCCGGAAGCGGGGGGTGGGACGGGTGGGGGGGGGGGGGGGGACACCCCCGGGGGGGGGGGGGGAGAGGGGGGGGGGGGGGGAGGGGGGTT
>NZ_JBSGBK010000175.1:0-3655 GCF_053601215.1 Amycolatopsis sp. NPDC004772 | reverse complement strand
GTCCAACGCACCGAACGCCACATTGGGTGCGTTCAACGCACCGAACGCCACATTGGGGCGCTTGTCAGCGGGCGGCCACCCGGACCAGCGCGGAGATCCGGCGGGCCACCTCGAAGGGACGTTCCTGCGGCAGCATGTGCCCCGCACCGGGGAACCGGACGAACTCCGCGTGCGGCAGCTCGTCCGCGATCACCTTCGCGTGCGGCAGCGGGCACAGCCGGTCCTTCTCGCCCGCCAGCACCACCGACGGTACGTCGCACAGCGCGCCCAGCCCGCCGACGCCCCGGTGGGCCGCGATGGCGTCCAGGAACAGCCCCGCGCTCGCCGGGTGCGCGCAGAGCAGCTGCTCGACGACGCTGTCCACCTGCGCGCGCCCCGGCCGGTCGCCGAACACGAGCCGGCGGGCGCCCGAACGCACCAGGCCCGGCCGCAGCCGCAGCGTGTCCGACCGCAAGCCGGCCAGCAGCCGGGCGACCCGTGGCTCGAAGCGCGTCACGCTCCGGCCCACCAGTCCGGGGAACCCGAGGGTCAGCTGGTCCATGTCCCCGGACGACGTCGCCACGAACGCCGCGCCGGCCAGCCGGTCGCGGACGAGGGCCGGGTGCCGTTCGGCGAGCACCATCAGCGTCATGCCGCCCATGGAGTGCCCGGCCAGGACGAGGGGCCCGGAAGGGACGCGGTCGGCGATCACCTCGGCGAGGTCGTCGGCCAGCCGCGCGATGGTGGCACCGCCCGGCCGAGCGGGCGACGAACCGCCGTGGCCGCGCAGGTCGTAGCGCAGGACGCGCAGGCCGGGGTCGAGGTGCGGGAGCACGAAGTCCCAGGTCCGGTGGTCCTGCGTCCAGCCGTGCACCAGCACCAGCGTCACCGCCGAATCGGCCGGCCCGGACTGCGAGACGTGCAGCGCGGCGCCGTCGCTCGCGACGAACCGGTGCTCGATCGCCGGGTTCCGCAGCCGGGACGCGGTCGTCATCGGGTCGCCGGGAGCAGGAACGACTTGCGCCAGAAGTACTTCCCGGGCAGCCCGACCAGGCCGGACTCCTGCAGGAACGGCATGATCTTCTCCCCGGCCCACGCGATCGTCCCCTGCCAGTTCGGGTTGTTCAGCGCCGCCTCGACGCCGTCGCGCGGGCGGATGCCGACCGCCTTGTAGACGTCCGGGTTGATGAACGCCCGCGTCACGAAGTACGAGATGACCGCGATGATGAACTGCTGGTAGGCGATCTCGGCCTTCGACAGCTTCGCCATCCCGCGCGTGACCTCCTCGCGGGCGAAGGTGACGTGCCGGGCCTCCTCCAGGACGTGGATCCGGTTGACCATCCGGACCAGCGGCTGGACGCCTTCGTCGTTCATCTGCTCGCGCTGCAGCCGGTCGAGCACCTCCTCGGCGACGAGGATCGCGCCGTAGCGGGCCGGGCCGTAGGAGATCGTCGGCATGAGCTTCGCGAGGCGCCGCAGCCACGGCACCGGGCCGTAGGCGGGGCAGCCGATCCGCGACGCCATCCGCGCGAACATCGTCGAGTGGCGGCATTCGTCGGCGATCTCGGTGAGCGCGAACTGGGCGTGCGCGGACGTCGGGTCCTGTTCGTAGACCTCTTTGAGCAGCATCTGCATCAGCAGGATTTCGAACCACAGACCGGTCGTGGCGACGCTCGCGACCTCGTGTTTGCCCAGCTCGATGCGCTGTTCGGGGGTCAGCTTGTCCCAGAGTTCGGTGCCGTAGAGCGAGGAACGCTCCTCGAGGATGAACCGCTTGCCCTCGACCAGCGGCGCGGTCCAGTCGATGTCGACGTCGGGGTCGTAGAACTTGTTCGCCGACGACTTCAGCAGGCGGTCCGCGGTCTTCTCGCGATCCGGTTCCTTCAGCGTCCGCGTCATTGCCGACACCCCTTCCGCGACATGTAACTTGAGGTAACAGTTACCTGTGCGTAGCATGACCCTCGTGATCGAACGTGTCAAGCGCTCAGGCAAGCAGGCCGGCAAGTCCTCCCGCGGCGACGAAGCGACCGGCGACGCCCGGCGCGACCGCTGGCGCAAGCACCGGATCGCCCGGCGCAAGGAGTTCGTCGAAGCCGCGCTCCGGGCGCTCGACACGCACGGCCCGGACCTCGGCATGGAGGACGTCGCCGCGGAGGCCGGCGTCACGAAACCGGTGCTGTACCGGCACTTCGACGACAAGGCCGACCTGTACGTGGCCCTCGGCCAGCGCGGCACGGAAATCCTCTTCGAGCGGCTGATCCCGGCGATCAACGCCGAACTGGCCCCGGTGCCGCGGATCCGGATGGCCCTCGACGCGTTCTTCACGGTGATCGAGGAGCACCCGAACCTCTACCGGCTGCTCGCGCACGGCCGGCCGGAGAAGCCGGTGTCGTCGGACGTCGTGGCCGAGGACAAGGAGCTGATCGCGACGGCGCTGACCGCGCTGCTCGGCGACTACATGCGGATGTTCAACATGGACTCCGGCGCGGCCGAGCCGTGGGCGCACGGCATCGTCGGCATGGTCCAGAACACCGGCGAGTGGTGGCTGGACCGCCGGTCGATGAGCCGCGACGCGGTCGTGGAGTACCTGACGCAGATCATCTGGGCGGCCATCGACGGGCTGACCCGCCAGAACGGCGTGGTCATCGACCCGAACCTTCCCCTGGAAGCCAACAAGGTGGTCCAGCTGGGCCGCACCCCGGAGTCGCTGGAGGAAACGTCATGAGCGAGCACGAGCACGACGAAGACGGCTACCGCGGCGAGGCGACCCTGGTGGTCGACGGCGTTTCGCTGACGACGACGGTCGAGCTGCGCGGCTACTTCCAGCCGATCGACGGCTACTACCGCTGGTACGGCCGGGTGGCGGTGAACGAGGAGCTGACCCGCCTGGCGGGCGGCAAGAAGAAGGCCGTCGCCATCCAGGCGGGCGCGCACTCGGCCACCGGGGAACTGTCCGACCCGGACCCGTGGGGCCGCTACCGGATCACGGGCACGAGCACGCCACCGTTCCACGTGCCCACGACCCTGGAAGAGCTCAACGCCTAAGGCAACCGCGGGCCGGGCAGCTCGACACCGGGCAGCACGCCGTTCGCGATGTCCGTGGCGCGCCACTTCGGCACGCTCAGCCGGACGGCCGTGACCGGCGCGGCCAGGAAGGGTGCGGCCTCGGGGACCTTGGCGACGAGCAGCTCGCGCACCCGCGCGTCTTCGTCACCGCCGAGGATCTCGGCGGTGGCCTGGGCCTGCAGGAACGGCTGCATCGGCGAACCGGTGGAGACGACGACCGAGACCACCGGGCTCTCCCGGATGGCGGCCAGCGTCCGGCCGCGGTCCTCGAGCACGAGGTTGAGGGTGAACTCGCCGCTTTCGGCGAAGTAGACCCCGCCGACCCACGGCCCGGCGCTGCCGGCGGTGGCGAGGAACATCGACTTGTGCGCGGACAGGGTGTTCCGCACGAGGTCCGCGACGGCGGCCTGTTCGAGAGTGGTCACCGGGCGAAGCTAGGGGCCGGAAAAGCGACACTCCAAGAAAAACGCCACCATCCGGTGAAACCGGGTGCGACCTCTCACAGCTGGTCGTGAGTGGTAAGTCGGGGTGGTAACCGGCCCTAAACAGACCGCCCGAAAAACATAACCCCCGGGCCGCGTCAGAGAGCCACACCCCAGGCGACCAGAGC
>NZ_JBSGBK010000174.1:0-3920 GCF_053601215.1 Amycolatopsis sp. NPDC004772 | reverse complement strand
GAGAGTAGGACACCGCCGAACTTAACGTGAAGGAGAGGGCCTGGGCCCGGTCGAGACGAACAGTCTCCCGGCCCAGGCCCTTTTCTCATGCCCGGCTTCCGGCCCCATCACGCGAACCCGCCCGGCGCCGCGCCGGATCACGAGTCCGCTCGAGGCCGGCCGCTGTGATGCCCGGCCAATCCACGTGATGCCCCGCCGATCACGAGTGATGCCTCTCAAAGCACGCGTGATGCCGCCTGGAACACCCGAGATGCCCCGCCCTCGCCGCGGCGGGCGCTCCTGAGATCGGCCTCGCACGCGCCAAGGGCATGCCAGGAACTCGGCACCCGCGCGATTCAAGACCGACCTCGCGTGACTGAAGGCGGAACTCGCGTGACTGAAGGCGGAACTCGCGTTCCTCGACGGACGACACCCGTACCTGGGTGGACGACACGTCTACTCGGGCGGGCGACTCGCGCACCTAGACGGACGACACGTGTGCCTGGAGGGGCCACGCGCGTGATTGAGGGGCGACACGGGTGATTGGAGGGGTTGGCGGGGTATGAGAAGGGGGTCAGGAGCGGAGCTCCTGACCCCCGGACAAGAGGTGGGTTACTTGATTGCGGAGCCGGCTTGCCAGTCGGCCCAGGACTTTGACCAGTCGCCGTACAGGTCCCAGACCGGGAGCTGGGGGCCGCCCGAGTTGGTGACCTCCACGACGTCGCCCAGGCCCATGTTCTGGAAGAACCACTGGGCGTTCGCGTCGTTCAGGTTGATGCACCCGTGCGATACGTTCGAGCTGCCCTGCTGGCTCACGCTGTTCGGGTTCTCGTGGACGAACTCGCCGTCGTTGGAGATGCGCTCCGACCACTTCTCATTGGACCGGTACGCCTTCGGATCCGGCGGGCAGACGCCGTACGTGCAGGAATCCATCGTGTAATTGGCCTGCTTGTCCGAAATCACGTGCGCGCCCAGGTGGGTCGGCGTGGCGTCCTTGCCCATCGAGATCGGCATGGACTTCACCATCTGGCCGTTGTGGAAGATCTGCATCTGCTCGCTGTTCCCGTCCGCCTTCGCGATCCAGGAATCGTGCACCTTGTACGTTTCCGTACGATCTTCCGCGCCGAACACCCCGCCGCCGAAATCGACGCCGTAGATCTTCGCCGTCACCTTCAGCGTCGTGCCGGCCTTCCAATACTCCTTCGGCCGGTAGTGGACGTTCGAGTCGTCGATCCAGTACCAGCCGCCGTCCTGCTTCGGGGTCGACTCGACCGTCAGCGCCTTCTCGACCGCCGCCTTGTTCTTGACCGCGATCTTGCCGAAGCTGAACACGATCGGCTGGCCGACACCCACGCCCGTGCTCGCCACCGCGGACGGCGCCGGGATCAGGTTGGCGTTCGCCTGCTTCTTCGGCGACAACGTCGTGATCTGGTTTTCCTGCTCGATCGGCTTCCCGTTGCTGCCCTGGGCGTGCGCGACGATCTTGTACGTCGAGCCGTAGCCGAGCGGCTCGCTGGACGTCCAGCTCGACCCGTCGGCCGCCAGCTTGCCGGCGACCGCCTTCCCCTTGGCCGCGTTGGTCACCGCGACGTCGAGCAGTTTCCCGTTGGCGGCCTTGACGACGATCGGCGTCGCCGGGTTCACCGCCGTGCCGCCCGCGGGCTCGAACGTCACCGCGACCGGCGTGTCGGACGGCGCGGCGGAGCCCGACGCCGGGTCCCCGCCGGCGGGCGAACCGCCGTCGTCACCGGACGAGCAAGCGGAAAGCAGCAGTGCCCCGGCGAGGATTCCGGCCACCGAAAGTAAAATCTTCTTGGGGAGCATATTGTCTCTTTTTGGGAATTGGGATCGGCGGGCATTCGTCATCAAAACTACGCGATAGCGATGACGTTCTTGCCGGCGGATCGGTGCATCGGCGTGACGTGGATCACGTGATGACGAGCCCCGGTGCGCCGTACAGCCCCGGCCCGTTCACCGAAAGCGCGCCGAGGTACTCGCGCGCCGCCGTGTACGCCTCGTCCGCCAGTGCTTCCGTGTGCCCGAAGTCCAGGGGGTTCACCCGGACCGGCGCCGGCCCCGGCAGGTAGACCACCGGGACCGAAGCCGCGGCCAGCGGCGCTTCCAGCACGGCCTGGTTCCGCATGCTGATCATCGCGGTGAACATCATCACCTCGGCGAACGTCCGCGGCGCGCCCGGCAGTTTCCCGGGGAACGCGCAGTCCAGCACCACCAGCGACGCCGCCCCCATGGCGAGGGCCTGCCGCATCGGCACGTTCGCGACGAGCCCGCCGTCGTACAGCAGCTGCCCGTCGTGCTCCACCGGCGGGAAAATCCCCGGGATCGCGCAGCTCGCCAGCAGCGGCTCCAGCAGGCGCCCGGAGCGGATCAGCAACGGCTCGGCCGTGTCGACCTGCGTGGTGACGACGCCGAGCGGCAGCGCCAGGTCCTCGAAACGGGTGTCGGCGCCCAGGTGGTCGGCGATGATCCCGGCCAGGCCCGTGTTGGGGAACAGGTGCGTCTTGCTCTGCGTCAGCGTCCGGACGCGGCTCAGCACGCCGCCCGGGAACGCCTCGGCCCGCGTCATGTGCGCCCAGATGTCGTGCAGCCGGGCGAGCGCGTCGGTGCCGGAGCGGGCCAGCACGGCGGCGTTGAGCGAGCCGACCGACGTCCCGGTCACGACGTCCGGTGTCAGCCCGGCCTCGGTCAGCGCGCGCAGCATGCCGACCTGCATGGCGCCGAGGCTGCCGCCCCCGCCGAGGACGAAACCGATCGGCCGGGGAAGGTCCGCGAGACTCATACCGCCGAATGTAGTACTCAGGGCACGCGTTCGGGCTCCGGCTCGGGGGTGGCGAGCGCCTTGCGCTTCTTCAGCCGCAGCAGGAAGAACACCGCAACGGCGGCGAGCACGCCGACGACGATCAGGCCGCCCGTGTTCAACGCGCCTTCGATCCGCTTCGCGGCTTCACCGAGTGTCGCGCCGATGCTGATGTGGACCAGCGACCAGCAGAACGCGCCTGCGGCGGCGGCCGGCAGGAACTTGCGGAACGGCAGCCCGGACGTCCCGGCCGCGGCCGGGGTCAGCGTCCGGATCACCGGCAGGAACCGGGCGAAGAACACCGCCCAGGCGCCCCGGCGTTCGAGGACGCCGGTGGCCTTGTCCCACGCCTCCAGGCCGTACTTGCGGATCAGCTTCGTGTCACGCAGGCGCGGCCCGAAGCGGCGGCCGATGCCGTAGCCGAGCGCGTCGCCCGCCGTCGCGCAGAGGGTGACGACCAGCCACAGGACCAGGAACCGGGGCACGGTGTTCGCCGTCGTCGCGGCGATGAGCAGCCCGGATTCGCCGGGGGCCAGGAAACCCAGCCCGATCGTGCACTCGGCGAACACCAGGCCGCCGGTCGCGGCGACGAGCCCCGGTTCCGGGAGTCCTTGCAGCCAGCTGAGGAGGTCCGAAACCAGGGCCATGACCCCACTTTACCGATCCTTTAAGGATGGTGGGGTGACGTGCGTCACCGAGCCAGGAGCGACGCCGCTTCCTGGGCTGCGGGACCTTCGGCCGCCAGGTGCTGCAGGTTTTCGGGCAAGACCTCGCCGCGGTGGGCCTTGGTCTGGGCGTAGAGGCGTCCCGCGCGGTAGGACGAGCGCACCAGCGGCCCGGCCATCACACCCGCGAAACCCATCGCCTCGGCCGCCTGGGAGTGCTCCACGAACTCCTCCGGCTTCACCCACCGATCCACCGGGTGATGCCGCGGCGACGGACGCAAATACTGCGTGATCGTCAAAATCTCGCAGCCCGCATCCACCAGGTCCCGCATCGCCGGCGCCACCTCATCCGGCGTCTCACCCATCCCGAGGATCAGATTCGACTTCGTCACCAAACCGGCCTCACGCGCCGCCGTGATGACCTCCAACGACCGCGCATAACGGAACCCCGGACGAATCCG
>NZ_JBSGBK010000173.1:0-4027 GCF_053601215.1 Amycolatopsis sp. NPDC004772 | reverse complement strand
CCGTGTCAAGGCGGGAAAGCGTGCCTTGACACGGCACCGCCGGCCGTAGTCACAATCGGGCATCGGGGTCGCGAAACACCACCAAGGGTGAAACACCCCTCAACCGGCACGCTCGAGCAGCAAGACACACCCGACCGAAACCGGGATCACCGAGCCCGAGTACTCTCCCGCACCACCAACTCGGCCGCCACCAGATGCCGAGCCCCGGCGTCCCCACCGGCCATCCGCTCCTCCAGCAGCCCGAACGTCCGCCGCCCGACCTCGATGAAGTCCTGCCTCACCGTCGTCAACGGCGGGGTGAAGTACTCCGCCTCCGGCACGTCGTCGAAGCCGGCGACCTGGACGTCCTCCGGGACCCGGATGCCCGCCTCGGTGAACGCGCGCAGCAGGCCCAGCGCCATCTGGTCGTTGGCCGAAAACACCGCCTTGAGCCCGCGCTTGCCCACCAGTGCCCGGCCGGCCTCGTAGCCCGACCGGGGGCTCCAGTCGCCGCGGACCACCGCCGGGACGCGCAAGCCGCGCCCCTCCAGCGTCTCGCGCCAGCCTCGCTCGCGGTCGCGGGCCTCCAGCCAGTCCTCGGGGCCCGCCAGGTGCCAGACCGTCCGGTGGCCCAGGGACAGCAGGTGCTCGGTGACGCGGCGGGCGCCGTCGTACTGGTCGACCGAGATCACCGGGACCGGCGCCGTCTCGCCGCCGCCGACCGCCACCAGGGGGATGTCCGCGGGGGCCGCCTCGAGGGCGCGCCCGGCCGTCACGTGCGGGGCGATCACCACGATCCCCTCCACCGCCTGGCGCCGCAGGCTCTCCACCGCGTCGCCGATCGACGTCCGGCCCGGCCGCGTCACGCTGCAGATCGCCACGCCGTAGCCGGCCTCGCGGGCCGCGTTCTCGATCCCGTAGAGCGTGCTCGCCGGTCCGTAGAGATTGGACTCGAGCGCGACCACGCCGAGCGTGCCGGACCGGCCGGTGACCAGCGCCCGCGCGGCCGTATTGGGCCGGTAGCCGAGCTTCTGCACGGCGGCCAGGACCCGTTCGCGGGTCTCCGGGCGCACCGGCCCGCTCTCGTTGACCACGCGCGAAACGGTCATGTGCGAGACACCCGCCATCCCGGCGACGTCGGCCAGGCTCGGCTGCCGCGGCCCCGGCAGGGGAGTCCTCGTCTGCTCCCCCGGCTTCGCCCGGTCCACCACCCTGGCCCCCTCCACGTCGTACCGTCTCACCCCGAGACGGTACCGCCGAACCGACGCTGTCCGGACGCCCCGCGCCGCGTCAGGACCACCCGAACGGACGAGAGAGCGCTTTCACGACCGCCGTGACGCGCTGGGTGCCGTCCGCCCAGCTCGTGGCGGCCGACTGGGCGGTCAGCACGACCACGACGTACCGGCGGCCGGCGACCACCCCGCTGGTGTGCAGGGTGCGGTCCGGGTCGCAGCACGACCAGCCCTGGTCGACCGCCCAGTCGGTGGCGGTGACCGCGGCCGGGACGCCGAAGAGCTGCGCGGACCCGTCCGCGCCGCGGCGGGCCGTGCCGTCGAGGGCGCGCAGGATGATCTGCCGGGTCGCGACGGGGGCGGCGTCGAGCAGGTACCGGTAGCACCGCGCGATGTCGGCCGCGGTGACCACGGTGCCGCCCCACTGAGCGGGATCGGCGGGCGGGCGGGTCGAAGGCAGTCCGATCCGCGCGGCCCAGCCGGTCACGATCGCGGGGCCGCCCAGTTTCGCCCACAGCCGGCTCGCGATCGCGTCGTCGCTGCGCGAGAGCATCTCCGCGACGACGCCCGCGGGCTCGTCCTGCCGCAGCGCTTCGAGCGCGATGAGCAGCTTGACCAGCGACGCGGCCGGGTAGGGCGCGTCCGGCCGGTGGGCGACGAGGTCGCGGCCGGTCTGGCGGTCGTGGACGAGCACGCTCAGCTTCCCGGGCACCAGGTGTGCGAGCTCGACACCGGTGGGCGGCGCCGGCACCGGCGCCGCGGTCGCCGTCGTGGCCACGCTCGTCGTCAGCGGCGGCGGGACACCGGGCAGCGATCCGGCTTCGGCCGGCCCCGGCGGCCGCACCGCGGCGGCGACCGCCAGCATCGCCACCACCGCGGCGGCGCACGTCCCGGCGAGCACCATCGCGTTCTTCCTGTGCATACCGGGTGTTGTCCGCAAGCCGCCGTCGTGTTCCCGGATTGTGGCGTGCGTCTCATCCGGACGGGTGGCCGGGGACGGGCGCGGCGGGCCGCGACAACCAGTACCGTGACCAGAATCGTCGAACGGCTGGACCGGCCCGACCTCGCCGTACGGGATCCGAAGGAGATCTTCGCGCGGCTCTTCGACGAGTACGCCCCTCCCCTGCGCGGCTACCTCGCGGGCCGGGTGGGCGTGCACGTCGCCGACGACCTCGTGGCGGAGACGTTCGTCGTCGCGCTGCGAAGACGCGCGAGCTACGACCCGGCGAAGGCGCCGATCCGCGGCTGGCTCTACGGCATCGCCACCAACCTGCTGCGCAACCACGTGCGGCAGGAGGTCCGCGGGTTCCGGCTGACCGCGAAGGCGGGGGTCGAAGACCGCCCGGCCGAGAACCACGACACCACGGTCGCCGGCCGGGTCGACGCGGCGGCGCGCCTGCGCGTGCTGGCCGCCGAGCTCGCCGCACTTTCCGAACAGGACCGCGACGTCCTGCTGCTCACGTCCTGGGCCGGTCTCGAACCGGCCGAAGTCGCCGAGGCGCTCGGCGTGCCCGCGAGCACGGTGCGCTCGCGCCTGCACCGCGTGCGCCACCGGCTCCAGGCCCAGCTCGTCCCCACCGAGGAGAACCAGTCATGAACGAGCTCGACGAAACCCTCGAGCTGCTCCACCGCGAAGCCCGCACCGCACCGGCCGACCTGACCGCGGCCCGGGCCCGGCTGCTGGCCGAACTCGACGCCGAGCCGGCCGTCCCGCTGCGCCGGCGCCGGCTCGCGCTGCCGATCGCGGCCGTGGCTGCGGGCGTGGCCGCGGTGACCGTGGTCGTGGTCCAGCAGCGGCCGCCGGCTCCCGGCCCGGCCGCCGCGCCGCCGGCGACCACGGTTGCGACCGCGACGGCCCCGGACGTCCGCCTGCTGTCCGCGGTCCAGGTGCTGACCCGGGCGGCGGACCTGACCGTCGGCGCGACCGACCAGCCCGTCGGCCCGGGGCAGTTCCGGTACGTCGCCGAGCACACGTGGGTGCAACGCGGCGTCCAGACCGGCGACGGCACGGGCTACACGTACCTGTGGGAGCAGGAGATCGACCGCTGGATCCCCGCGAACGAGAACGACGTCTGGCAGGAGACGCGCAAGATCCTGCACACCGGGAAGTTCCTCGGCGGTTCGGTGCCGCAGTCGCAGGCCCCGGAGCCGGAGCTCACGGCAACGGACCAGGGCCAGTGGCAGGGCCGCTGCGGCGACTTCTTCCCGAAGGCCAAGCCGGCCAAGAAGTGCGGCGACGCGACCGACTGGGACAGCCCGGCGTTCTACGCGGCACTGCCCCACGACCCGGCGGCGCTGTACGCGAAGCTGCAGCAGCTGACGAAGGGCCGTGGCTCGACGCCGTCGGCGATGTTCCACTTCGGCATCGAGATCCTCCGCGCGGGCCAGATGCCGGCTGCGCTGCGGGCGCAGTGGTACCGGGCACTGGCGAAGATCCCGGGCATCACGGTCCTGGCCGCATCGACGAACCTGGACGGCCGGACCGGTGTCGCGCTGGGGCTGGACGACCGGCACGAGATCCGGCAGCTCATCATCGACCCGGCGACGGGCGGGTTCATCGGCGAGCGCACGATCGCCGGCGCGGAACCCGAGGAGCCGTGGCTCAAGCCGGGTACGGAACTGGGCGCGAGCGCGATCACGACCGGCGTGGCCGGACGGCTCGGCGAGGCCCCGCCGAAGTAGCGAACCGGCTCTCCGGTGGCGTTCGGTGCGTCAGATGCAACCAACGCCCCCACCGCCCCCACGGGGAAAAAAGCCACAACAGTAAAAAAAAAAGGAGTAAAGCAGGAAAAAAAAAAAAAATAACGGATTTCGGA
>NZ_JBSGBK010000172.1:0-4196 GCF_053601215.1 Amycolatopsis sp. NPDC004772 | reverse complement strand
TCCCGGACGGCCGGCCCGCGAAGAGCACGTCGATCGGCCTCCGCAACTCGGACGGCGAGTACGTCGCGGCGCTGTGCCTCAACCTCGACCAGGGTTTCGCCGATCAAGTCGCTCGGCGGCGGTGGCGGCGGGACACCCGGTGGCGCCACCGGCATCGACAGCTCCACCGGCCGCGGGCCGGACGGCCTGCTGGCCAAGGGCCGCACGGTCGGCGCCATGCCGCAGGCCCCGCTGCAACCCGGCCAGTACACCGGTGAACGCGGCTTCGTCGGCAAGCCCGGTGCGACCCCCGGCGACATCGGCGCCGGCGCGGCGGCGATCGGCGCGGGCGTCGCCGGCGGCGCGCTGAGCGGCGACAAGGATCGTCAGCCGCGCGACAAGGGCCGGCCGACGGGCCCGGTGCGGCCGCTGCCGGTCGGCGAGCTGCCCGAAGAAGAGGCCGTCGCGCTGCGGAAGTCCGAGCAGATCAGCCCGAAGCAGAAGCCCGGCGAGGCGAAGTTCCTGTCCGAGGCGGCCCCGCAGGAGGAGGACGCCGAGCACGTCCGCCGCTTCGGCGTCGACGACCAGGACCTGTTCGCCGACCAGCGGATGGTTTCCCGTGACGTGCTCGGCGACCACGGCGGGGACGGGCGCTGACCGTGTCGCTCGTCCTGTCGGCCCTGGAGTTCGACGTGCTCTGGGAATCCTTCGATCTGCCCCGGCGGCACGTCGCGCTGGACGTGCCGAGCGACGGAACCACCATGACCGAGCGGCGCGAGCTGGTCGACTCGGCGTGGGGGTCGCTGAGCGAGCGGCGGCTGGCTCGCAACCGGCGGGTGTCCGGCGAGCTGGCCGACCTGCTGCACCTGCTGGCGCGCCCGCAGCTCGGGATCGACGTCTGGGTGTGGGCGGAACGCGAGATCCGCGGCCGCGCGGTCAGCCTGCGCGGTCAGGCGGTGCTGGCGGTGGTGGACCACGGCGAGGTCTGGCTGATCCCGGCGACCGAGGACGGCCTCGCGGAGGCGGCGGTCTCGGTGGCGGGCGACCTGGGCCCGGGCATCGGCCAGACGGTCAGCCTGCCCTACGACGTCGTGACGTCCGCCGACGCGGCGGCGAAGGGTGACGCGAAGGCGCTGGTCACGGCCCTGGAAGACCGCGGGATACCGCTGTTCCAGGCCCAGGAGCTCTCGGGCATGCTGCTCGGCCAGGAGGCCCGCGGCCAGTTCGGCGCGGAACGCACGTCGCGCGACGGCGTGGTCCACCGGGCGGGCCGGGTGGTGGCGTTCTTCGACACCGACGCGGGCCGCTACCTGTTCCAGGTGGGCCGCGACGGCGACGGCCGCGAGTGGGCCACCGTCACCCCGGCGGACAACGCCCTGCTCGCCACGCGGATCCGGGAACTGGTGGCGGAGGCCTGATCCCCGCTGGGGTGGAAGTTGGCGGAGATCCGTACCCGCGTCCCGGGTGAAGTCATAAAGTAAGCGCGGGAACCGTCCTGGTCGGGACGACGTCCGATCGGGCGGAGACAAGTTTCCGAAGGGGATGACGAACCGTGCCTGTCTACGATCCGGACTCGATGGCCATCGCGGCCAGTCAGGTGGAGAAGCTGAAGGACGAGTTCGAAAAGTCCAAGCAGAAGGTCACCGGCCTGGACCACGAGAAGGAAAGCCCCTTCGGCGGGATGGACGAAACGGGCGACGCGCACGGAGCGGTCGGCAAGTTCAAGGACGGCGTGCACAGCCAGTTCGACGCCGCGGGCAAGCACATGGAGGCGCTGGGGTTCGCCATGCGCAAGGCCGCGGGCCTGATCGCCGAAACCGACCAGGTCGGCGCGAGCGATCTGAAATTGCACGTCGACAAGTGATTCTGGGGGCACCACAGTGGGTTTGAACGGGGGCGGCGCCGGAACGCCGGACAACTGGGACGCCTTCATGAAGAAGGTCGACCAGGTCGAAAAGGTCGATTTGGGAAAGATCACCGCGGCGGCGACGCAGTTCCGCGACGCCGGGAAGAACGCCGGTGACCACAACGCTTCCCTGAAGAATTCGACCGACGCGCTCAACGGCAGCGTGTGGGCCGGCCCGGCGGCGGACCAGTTCTTCCAGTACGTCCGCCAGGTCCGCGACGCCGGCACCAAGGTGCAGACCCACCTCGAGGACGTCGCCAAGGACCTCGACGACCTCGCGCGGACCCTCGACCAGATCAAGAAGAACGTCGGGGACAAGCAGCTCGCCGCGGAAAAGGCGGTCAACGAGCGCAACGCCAAGGCCGAAACCGACATCAACAACGCCTTGGCCGCGGCGAAGAAGGCCCACGACGAAGGCAAGCCGGGGCCCAGCCCCAGCGCCGACCAGATCCTGGCCACCGCGAAAACGGACATCCACACCATCACCGCGGGCTTCGACGGCGACGTGACGGGCCTGCAGACCCAGGCCGACACGGCGATCAAGGCCTCGCAGAAACTGATGTCCCAGCAGATCGAGGGCGGCTACGACCAGGTCCCCCTGCCGAGCAGCTCGGCCGCGGCCCCCAAGAGCACGGGCGGCATCCACAGCAACGGCTCCTCCCACGGCGGCGGAGGAGGCGGTGGTGGTGGTGGCGGCGGAGGCGGCGGTGGCGGCCTCGGCCCGAGCGGCGGCCCGCCTTCTTCGCCGCCGCCGGGGAACGTCCAGCAGTGGATCCAGGAAGCGATGAAGGCGCTGCAGGCCGCGGGCATTCCGGTGACGGACGCGGACATCCCGAAGATCTGGGCGATCATCCAGCACGAATCCGGCGGAAATCCCAACGCCATCAACAACTGGGACTGCGTGCCGCTGGACACGCAGATCGTGACCAGGCGCGGGCTGCTGAAGCACGACGCGGTCGAAGCCGGCGACGAGACGATCGGCTACAACCCGGCCACCGGGCGCAGCGAGTGGACGCGGATCACCCGGGTGGTCCACCACGAAGACGCCGAACTCGTCCGGATGATCAACTCGCGGTGGCAGGCGACCACGACGCCCAACCACCGCTGGCTCAACCTCCCGAGGGTCAGTGTCAGCCGCACCGATCTGCCGGTGGTCTGCCCGGAATGCGGCTGGGAGCCGCGGACGGTGCGGCAGCCGGCCAACGGCGTCGCGGTGCACCGGCGCAAGAAGCACGGCTTCGTTTCACCGAAGCAGGAGCACCGCTACGCGACCGAAGCCGGTTTCGTCACCACCGAGGACATCCGGTCGCGCGATCGGATCCTCTTGGCGGCGCCCGCCGCCACGGAATCCTCGCTGGACATCAGTGTCTCCGAAGCGGCGATCCTCGGGTGGATCGCCGGCGACGGTCACGTCGAGTCCCGCCGGCACCGCCCGACCATGTCCATCGCGCAGTCGAAGCCCGAAATGGTGGCGAAGCTCCGCAAGCTCCTCGACGGCGTGCCGCACGCGCTGTACGTCGACGACCGCGGCGGGTGCGGGCCCCGGCACCAGTTCCGGCTGGACCACGACTACGCCCGGGACCTGCTGGCGCGCGCCGGGCATCCCCGCGCCGACGCGGTCGCCCAGGTGCTGGCGATGTCCACCGAGCAGCGCGAGGCGTGGCTCGAGGCCATCACCGACGCCGAAGGCACCCGATACCTGCGGCCCGGGTACTCACGGCCGCAGGTCGTCCTCTACCAGGCGGCCGGTACCGTCCTCGACGCGATCGCGCTGGCCGGTTACCTGTCCGGAGCCCGGCCCCGGGTGCTCCCCGTGGCGCGGAAGAACCAGCCCGAGACCTGGCGTCCGGAATTCTCCGTGCACCTGAACAATCCGATCATCACCGGGGCTTTCCTCGAGAAGGAAGCCGCCGGGCGGGGTGACGTCTGGTGCGTGACCACGGAACTGGGCACCTGGACGGCCCAGGAAGGTGACCACCTCTTCCTGACCGGCAATTCCAACGCGGCCGCGGGGCACCCGTCCAAGGGCCTCATGCAGTGCATCGACTCGACGTTCAACGCCCACAAGCTCCCCGGGCACGACAACATCTACAACCCGGTCGACAACATCATCGCCGGTGTCCGGTACTCCTTCGACCGGTACGGCAGCCTCGACAACGTGCCCGGCATCAAGGCCATGGCCCACGGTGGTGCCTACCGCGGCTACTAGCCTGGCGTCAGTGTCAGGGTGGTGTTGCCGCTGTTGCGGTGGTTGGGATCCTGGCCGCTGGTGACCTGGCTCGTAGCCTCGCTGCCGCCTGCTTGCGGGTTG
>NZ_JBSGBK010000171.1:0-4914 GCF_053601215.1 Amycolatopsis sp. NPDC004772 | reverse complement strand
ATGGCCTCCCCGAATTCCTTCCACCCACCTTCCTCGACCGCCGCCGAAAACCCCGGCGCAACAACCTCCACGAACCGCTGCCATTCGCAGCCTGAACACGGGAAAGGCCCCGCGGCCACACGACCGCGGGCCCACACCCGCGCGTCCGCGACCCCGACGCCCCACGACGCAGCGGGCACCGGTCCGGACCGGCCGCGAGCCCCACGCCCGCGCCGCCCAGCCGACGCAATCCCACTATTGACATCTTGCCAGTAGCGTCCCGCTGCAATAGCTTCCTCACCATGGCCGACTACGCCGAGATCACCTACGCCGTCGAGGACCGGATTGCCACCGTCACCCTCGACCGGCCCGAGGCACGCAACGGCTACACCATCCGGATGGCCGACGAGCTCGCCGCCGCCATGGAACGGGCCGATCGGGATGAGGACGTCCGGGTGGTCGTGCTGACCGGTGCCGGGAAAGACTTCTGCGTCGGCGCCGATCTCTCCCAAGGCGGCTTCGACTTCGATCCCGCCGAGGGGCCCGGGGACGCCTGGCAGGAGCCCGCCGGCCGGTGCTCGAAGCGGATCTTCGCCATGAACAAGCCCGTCATCGCCGCCCTGCACGGGGCCGCCGTGGGCGGCGGGCTCACCATCACGCTCTCGTGCGACTACCGGCTCGCCTC
Organism: Amycolatopsis sp. NPDC004772; assembly: GCF_053601215.1. Lineage (NCBI taxonomy): Bacteria > Bacillati > Actinomycetota > Actinomycetes > Pseudonocardiales > Pseudonocardiaceae > Amycolatopsis > Amycolatopsis sp. NPDC004772. The sequence goes on along the minus strand of NZ_JBSGBK010000171.1, from coordinate 4,250 downwards.
GGAGGACTCGCGGTTCGGCTTCGTCTTCACCCGCCGCGGCATCTACCCCGAAGGCGCGTCCGCCTGGTTCCTGCCCCGGCTCGTCGGGATGGGCACCGCGCTCGACTGGATGGTCAGCGGGCGCGTCTTCGATGCGGCCGAGGCGCTGGAGAAAGGCTTGGTGCACAAGGTCTTCCCCACCGGCACCGTGCTGGACGAAGCGAAGAAGGTCGCGAAGGAGATCGTCGAGACGACCGCGCCGGTGTCGGTCGCCGTCACGCGGCAGCTGCTCTACCGGATGGCGAGCGCCGAGTCGCCGTTCCCGGTGCACGAACTGGACTCGAAGCTGATCGGCGGGCTCGGCGCGAACCCGGACGCCGTCGAGGGTGTCCTCTCCTTCCTGCAGAAACGGCCGCCGTCGTTCGGGATGCGCGTCGAGAAGGACCTGCCCGACTACCTCCCCTGGCTGGAGAAATGACCGCCTACCCGCCGCAGCCCTGGCACCTCGTCGCCGACGCGCACGTCTCGATCTGGCGCGTCCCCGCGCGCGACGTGCACCCCGGCGCCCTGTCCGTCGCCGGGTTCACCTCCGTCTTCACCGCCTGGATCAGTTACCGGGAGCCGGGGCAGCTCGCCTACCACGAACTGCTCGCCGCCGTCCCGGTGCGCGGGAAGCGGACCACCTGCACGATCACGCAGATCTGGGTCGACTCCGAAGTCTCCCTCGCCGGCGGCCGCGAGCTGTGGGCCATCCCGAAGGACCTCGCCGCCCTCCAGTTCACCGACCGCACCTACACCGCGGCCACCGGTGACGACTGGATCGCCACCGCCGCCTTCACGCCGCGGCCGGGCTCGCCGCTCGCCCTCCCCAGCCGGTTCGACGTCCTCCAGGACCGTGCCGGCACCCCCGTCCGGACGCCGGTCGGCGCGAAGATCCGGCCCGGGCTCGCCGCGGCCGACTGGGCGGTCAACGCGCGCGGCCCGCTCGGCTACCTGGCCGGCCGGCGGCCGTTCCTGAGCCTCGCGCTGCCCGGCAGCGAACTGCGGTTCGGGGCTTGAGCAGCACCTCTGGGTGATCACGCCACCCGGCAGGGTGAGGACCCGCGACACGCCATTTAGGGTCCCGCGCGCGGCTCGACCCCAACATGTAGTCTCTCAACACCGGCAGCCCCCAGCGACGGGGAGACCGCTGCGGAGGGTCGCCGGGCAGCTTTCCGAAAACCGCAGCGCACGGCCTCGCGAGGCCGTGCGGCGATCGAACGCGCCCGAAAACTTGGAGACACGCATGTCAGTCGAAACCGGTCAGCGGCCGTCCGCTGCCGACTCACCCACCGCGATCCGGGTCATCCGGCGGGACGGCAGCGTGTCGCCGTTCGACGCCGGGAAGATCTCGGTCGCGCTGACCAAGGCGTTCCTCGCGGTCGAGGGCGGCGACGCCGCCGCGTCCTCCCGCGTGCACCACGTCGTCGCGGAGCTGACCCAGCAGGTCGAGACCAGCCTGCTGCGCCACGCCGGCCCCGAGACCGCCCTGCACATCGAGCAGATCCAGGACATCGTCGAGCTCGCCCTCATGCGCGGTGAGCACCACAAGGTCGCTCGCGCCTACGTCCTCTACCGCGAGGAGCGCGCGAAGGCCCGCGAAGCCGCGAAGCCGGCCGCGGCCGAGGCCGCGCTGAACGTCAAGGGCACCGACGGCGTCCTGCGTCCGCTCGACTGGGCCCGCGTTTCCCACGTGGTGGGCGAGGCCGTCGCCGGCCTCGACGACGTCACGGCCGAGCCGGTGCTGGCCGAGACCAAGCGCAACCTCTACGACGGCATCAGCGCCGACGAGCTCGCCCTGGCCCAGATCATGGCCGCCCGCGTGCTGGTCGAGCAGGAGCCGAACTACTCCTACGTCTCCGCCCGCCTGCTGCTGGACAAGCTGCGCGGCGAAGCGCTGAGCTACCTCGCGCAGAAGCCGCGCCAGGCCAGCCAGGACGAGATGGCCGCCGAGTACCCGGCGTACTTCCGCGCCTACCTGCGCCGCGCCATCGAGCTGGAGCTGGTCGACGGCGAGCTGCAGCGCTTCGACCTGGACAAGATCACCGCCGCGATCCGCCCCGAGCGTGACCTCGACTTCGGGTTCCTCGGCCTGCAGACGCTGTACGACCGGTACTTCCAGCACCACGAGGGCACCCGCTTCGAGCTGCCGCAGGCCTTCTTCATGCGCGTCGCCATGGGGCTCGCGATCCGGGAAGACGACCGCGAAGCCCGCGCGATCGAGTTCTACGAACTGCTGTCGAGCTTCCACTTCATGGCCTCGACGCCGACGCTGTTCAACTCGGGCACCACGCGCCCGCAGCTGTCGTCCTGCTTCCTGACCACGGTGGACGACGACCTGGACTCGATCTTCCAGGCCTACAAGAACAACGCGCTGCTGGCGAAGTACTCGGGCGGCCTCGGCAACGACTGGACGCCGGTCCGCGGCCTCGGCGCGCACATCAAGGGCACCAACGGCCAGTCGCAGGGTGTCGTGCCGTTCCTCAAGATCGCCAACGACACCGCCGTCGCGGTCAACCAGGGCGGCAAGCGCAAGGGCGCGGCGTGCGCGTACCTCGAGACGTGGCACGTCGACATCGAGGAATTCCTCGACCTGCGCAAGAACACCGGTGACGACCGCCGCCGCACCCACGACATGAACACCGCGAACTGGGTGCCGGACGAGTTCCTCCGCCGCGTCGAGGCCGACGCGCAGTGGACGCTGTTCTCGCCGAACGAGACCCCGGACCTGCACGACCTCTACGGCAACGAGTTCTCCCGGCGCTACCGCGAGTACGAGGCCGCCGCCGAGCGCGGCGAGATCAAGGTGTTCCGGCGCGTCCGCGCGGTGGACCTGTGGCGCCGCATGCTGACCATGCTGTTCGAGACCGGCCACCCGTGGATCACCTTCAAGGACCCGTGCAACCTGCGCTCGCCGCAGCAGCACGTCGGCGTCGTGCACTCGTCCAACCTGTGCACCGAGATCACGCTGAACACCAACAGCGAAGAGGTCGCGGTCTGCAACCTCGGCTCGGTCAACCTGCTCAAGCACGTGACCCCCGAGGGCCTCGACACGAAGCGCCTCGAGAAGACCGTGCGCACCGCCGTCCGCATGCTGGACAACGTGATCGACATCAACTTCTACACGATCCCGGAGGCGCGCCGCTCCAACCTGCGCCACCGCCCGGTCGGGCTGGGGCTGATGGGCTTCCAGGACGCGCTGTTCGAGCTGGGCCTGCCGCTGTCGTCGGAAGCCGCCGTGCAGTTCGCCGACACGAGCATGGAGCACATCTCCTACTACGCGATCTCGGCGTCGACCGACCTCGCCGAGGAGCGCGGCCAGTACCAGTCGTTCGAGGGCTCGCTGTGGAGCAAGGGCATCCTGCCGATCGACTCGATGCAGCTGCTCATCGACGCGCGCCAGGGTGACAACCTCGACGTCGACCTGTCCACGACGCTGGACTGGGCGCCGCTGCGCGAGCGGGTCAAGACCGTCGGCATGCGCAACTCCAACGTGATGGCGATCGCGCCGACCGCGACGATCTCCAACATCTGCGGGGTCGGCCAGTCGATCGAGCCGCTGTTCCAGAACCTGTACGTCAAGTCGAACATGTCCGGCGACTTCACCGTGGTGAACCCGCACCTGGTCCGTTCGCTCAAGGCGCGCGGGCTGTGGGACGAGGTCATGGTCAGCGACCTCAAGTACTTCGACGGCAGCCTCGGCCAGATCGACCGCGTGCCGGACGACCTGAAGGCGCTGTACGCGACGGCGTTCGAGATCGAGTCGAAGTGGCTGGTGGACGCGGGTTCGCGGCGCCAGAAGTGGATCGACCAGGCGCAGTCGCTGAACCTGTACATCGCGGCGCCGAGCGGCCGCAAGCTCGACCAGCTGTACCGCTACGCGTGGCACAAGGGCCTCAAGACCACGTACTACCTGCGGGCGCAGTCCGCGACGCACGTGGAGAAGAGCACCCTGCGCGGCACCGACGGCAAGCTGAACGCCGTCTCGGCCACCCCGGCCCCGGCCGCGGCCGCTCCGGCTCCCGCCCCGGCCCCGGCCCCGGCGCCGACCCCGTCGCCTTCTCCGTCGCCCAAGCCGGAGCCGGACGTCGACTTCGTGGCCACCGAAGGCGCCGCCTGCCGCATCGACGACCCCGACTGCGAAGCCTGCCAGTAAGCCTCCCGCGGCTTGTCGTGAGTGGGTATTTGGGGTGTATACCAAATTTACAAACAAGCACCCGCCCGCCTGGAGG
>NZ_JBSGBK010000170.1:0-5154 GCF_053601215.1 Amycolatopsis sp. NPDC004772 | reverse complement strand
GTGCGTTGGACGCACCGAACGCCACATTGGGTGCGCTGGATGCACCCAACGCCACATTGGGGCGCTCCGGTGACCACCTTCAAAGTGACCGTCCCGGCGTCCACGGCGAACCTCGGGCCCGGCTTCGACGCCTTCGGGATGGCGCTGAGCCTCTACGACGTCGTCGAAGTGCGGGTCTCCGACACCGGGCTCAAGGTCGAGGTGATCGACGCGGGCGCCGGCGGCGTCGCCGACGTCCCCACCGACGAGACGCACCTGGTGGTGCGGGCGATCCGCGCGACCTGCGAGCACCTCGGCGTCGAGCTGCCCGGCCTGCACCTGCGCTGCCACAACGCGATCCCGCACGCGCGCGGCCTCGGCTCGTCCGCGGCCGCGGTCGTGTCCGGCGTCGCCGCCGGGTACGCGCTCGCCGGCCGCGGAATCGACGCGTTCGACGCGCTGCAGCTGGCCGCGGGCTTCGAAGGCCACGCCGACAACGCCGCCGCGAGCCTGCTCGGCGGCCTGGTCCTGGCCTGGTGCGACGGCGGCCGCTTCCACGCCGAACGGCTCACCCCGCACCCGTCGATCCGGCCGGTCGTCGCCGTGCCGTCGGTGCGCTCGGCCACCGCGACCACCCGCGGCCTGCTGCCGGCGACCGTGCCGCACGCCGACGCCGCGCACAACGCGGGCCGCGCCGCGCTCGCCGTCCACGCGCTGACGGCGAAGCCGGAGCTGCTGCTCACGGCGACCGAGGACCGGCTGCACCAGGATTACCGCGCCCCCGCCTACCCGGCGAGCACACAGCTGGTGGCGACGCTCCGTGCACGGGGAGTGGCCGCCGCCATCTCCGGCGCCGGTCCGACGGTGCTCGCGCTGACGACCGCGGGAATACTTCCGCCGGATGCCGGCGTTACCGATTTCGACGTCCTCGAGCTGCCCGTGGATCTCACGGGCGTGCAGGTTGCGGCTCAGTAAAGGGTGGGTCACGTGCCCGCCGCCACGCCCGCCACGCGGGGGGTGGTTGTTGCACCCGGCACCGCCGCGGTCTACCCTCGGGGGCGTTCGATCACCGTGCGTTTCCGCACCCGATGCCGGTCCCGGGGAATCCTCGGATCCGCATCCGTCGTCGATCCGCCGAATCCGCACCGCCTGGCAAGCGGGGTAACGCGGAACGACTTGGGCGGGTTTCCGGTTTCGGCGGTGCCGAATTCCGTGTCCTCCGTTTGGAGGACGCAAACCCCTGTGGTGGAGGCGCTCCAGCTGTGTTCCGCACGGCCGAAGAGCTCATCTCGCGTATCGGGGGGCAACTACGCCGGTTCGCGATCAGAAGCGAGCGGCAGTCCGCTGATCCACCTGGAGGCGTGGATCGGTCAGGAAGGACATGTGTGAGCAACACCGATCTTTTGAGCGACGTGAGCGGCACGGCCGAGACGAACGGCACCGCCCCCGCTCCCAAGCGGACGGTCGGCGGGCTGACCGGTAAGACCGTCGCCGAGCTGCGTTCGCTGGCTGGGGAGCTCGGCGTCGGCGAGACGACGGGCATGCGCAAGGGCGACCTGATCGCCGCGATCCGTGAGCGCCAGGGCAAGTCCCGCAAGCCGCGTGCGGCGGCCGAGACCTTGCCGCTGGAAGGTGTCGGCGAGCCGGCGAAGGCGGCCCCCAAGGCCGAGCCGAAGGCCGAGGCGCCCGCCGCTGCGGTGGAGACCAAGCCGGAGCCGAAGGCCGAGGCGCCCGCCTCCGCGCCGTCGGACGCGCAGCCGCAGGCCGAGCGCCCGCAGCAGGACGCCCAGCAGGGCCAGGACGGCCAGCCCGAGGAGGGCGGCCGCAGCCGGCGTCGCCGCGGTTCCAACCGCGCCGCCGGGGCCCCGGACGGCCAGCAGGGCGGCGACCGCCAGCAGGGCCAGGGCGACCGCCAGCAGGGCGGCGACCGGCAGCAGGGTCAGGGTGGCGACCGCCAGCAGGGCGACCGCAACCGCGACCAGCAGCGCCAGGGCGGTGGCAACCGCGGCGACAACCGGGGTGACAACCGCCAGGACGGCAACCGCGGCGACCGCCAGCGCAACAACCAGCAGGACGGCAACCGCGGCGACGGCAACCGCGGTGACAACCGCAACCAGCAGCCGGACGACGACGAGGAAGGCGGCCGTCGCGGCCGTCGCTTCCGCGACCGCCGCCGCCGGGGCAGCGGGGGCGGCCGGGGCGAAGGCGGCTCGCCGGACACCGAGATCCGCGAGGACGACGTCCTGCTGCCCGTCGCGGGCATCCTGGACGTGCTGGACAACTACGCGTTCGTCCGCACCTCCGGCTACCTCGCCGGCCCGAACGACGTCTACGTCTCGCTGTCGCTGGTCCGCAAGTACGGCCTGCGCCGCGGGGACGCCATCACCGGTGTCGTCCGCCAGCCGCGGGACGGCGAGCAGCAGCGGCAGAAGTTCAACCCGCTGGTGCGCGTCGACTCGATCAACGGCCTGGAGCCGGACGAGGCCAAGCGGCGTCCCGACTTCACCAAGCTGACCCCGCTGTACCCGAACGAGCGGCTGCGCCTCGAGACCGAGTCGCACAAGCTCACCACCCGCGTGATCGACCTGATCATGCCGGTCGGCAAGGGGCAGCGCGCCCTGATCGTGTCCCCGCCGAAGGCCGGTAAGACCACGATCATGCAGGACATCGCGAACGCGATCTCCACGAACAACCCCGAGTGCCACCTGATGGTCGTCCTGGTCGACGAGCGTCCGGAAGAGGTCACCGACATGCAGCGCTCGGTGAAGGGCGAGGTCATCGCCTCGACCTTCGACCGGCCGCCGTCCGACCACACGTCGGTCGCGGAGCTGTCGATCGAGCGGGCCAAGCGCCTGGTCGAGATGGGCCACGACGTCGTCGTGCTGCTCGACTCGATCACCCGCCTCGGCCGCGCGTACAACCTGGCGGCCCCGGCGTCCGGCCGGATCCTGTCCGGTGGTGTCGACTCGACCGCGCTGTACCCGCCGAAGCGGTTCCTCGGCGCGGCGCGCAACATCGAGAACGGCGGCTCGCTGACCATCTTCGCCACGGCGATGGTCGAGACCGGCTCGACGATGGACACGGTCATCTTCGAGGAGTTCAAGGGCACCGGTAACGCGGAGCTCAAGCTCGACCGGAAGATCGCCGAGCGCCGCGTGTTCCCGGCGGTCGACGTCAACCCGTCCGGTACCCGCAAGGACGAGCTGCTGCTCTCGCCGGACGAGCTCGCGGTCACCGTGAAGCTGAGCCGGGTGCTGCACGCGCTCGACTCGCAGCAGGCCATCGACCTGCTGATCTCGCGGCTGCGGAAGACCAAGACGAACGTCGAGTTCCTCATGCAGGTCTCGAAGACCGCCCTCGGCGGCGGCGAAGACGACTGAGTCCCGTCTCGAAAGGGGGGCCTTCCCGGTGCGCCGGGGAGGCCCCCTTCGCGCTGGGAATAGCTGGTCAGCGGGGTGCGTTCCAGTACACGTCTGCCCGTCTGGCAGAATCACCCGCTGAAGTCCGGCGCCGGTTCACCCCGCGAGAACGACTGGGGACCCGGAGCCAACGAGAGAGGACACCATGAAGAGCGGTATTCACCCCGAGTACGTGGTCACGAACGTGAACTGCGACTGCGGCAACAGCTTCACCACGCGCAGCACCAAGACCAGCGGCAACATCCACGTCGAGATCTGCTCGAACTGCCACCCGTTCTACACGGGCAAGCAGAAGATCATGGACACCGGTGGCCGGGTCGCGCGCTTCGAGGCTCGCTACGGCAAGCGCCAGAAGAAGGCCGACGCCAAGTAGCTTTTCCGACGACGCCCACTCGCCCGCGCGAGTGGGCGTCGTTTTTTGTCTTGTTCCCGGGCTGAGAGGTGGCAGAGGTGGATTCGAGCTCGCTCAAGGGGCTGCTCGCCGAGCACGCGGAACTGGAGCAGCAGCTGGCGGACCCGGCGGTGCACGCCGACCAGGGGCGCGCCCGCAAGCTCGGCCGCCGCTACGCCGAGCTGACGCCGGTGGTGCGGGCCGTCCACGAGCTCGACACGGCCCGGGACGACCTCGCGGCCGCGCGGGAGATGGCCGCGGAGGACGCGGAGTTCGCCGCCGAGGCCGAGGAGCTCACCGCGAAGATCCCGGACCTGGAGTCGAAGCTCACCGAGCTCCTGCTGCCGCGCGACCCGTACGACGGCTCCGACGTCGTGATGGAGATCAAGTCCGGCGAAGGCGGCGAGGAGTCGGCCCTGTTCGCGGGCGACCTGCTGCGGATGTACCTGCGTTACGCCGAGCGCCACGGCTGGAAGGCCGAAGTCCTCGACTCGGTGGACTCCGACCTGGGCGGCTTCAAGGACGTCACGCTGTCGATCAAGACGAAGTCGGCCGAGGTCGACGGGGTGTGGTCGCGCTTGAAGTTCGAGGGCGGCGTCCACCGCGTCCAGCGCGTGCCGGCGACCGAGTCCCAGGGCCGGATCCACACCTCGGCGTCCGGCGTGCTCATCTACCCGGAGCCGGAGGAGGTCGAGGTCGAGATCGACCCGAACGACCTGCGCATCGACGTGTTCCGGTCCTCGGGCCCGGGTGGCCAGAGCGTCAACACGACCGACTCGGCGGTCCGGATCACCCACCTGCCGACCGGCATCGTGGTGTCCTGCCAGAACGAGAAGTCCCAGATCCAGAACCGCGCGCGGGCGCTGCAGGTGCTCCAGGCCCGCCTGCAGGCGATCGCGGAGGAAGAGGCGGCGGCGAAGGCGTCGGACGCGCGCAAGTCGCAGGTCCGCACGGTCGACCGCTCGGAGCGCATCCGGACGTACAACTTCCCGGAGAACCGGATTTCCGACCACCGGGTGAACTACAAGGCCTACAACCTGGACCAGGTCCTGGACGGCGATCTGGACGGCGTTCTGGACGCCTTGGCGACAGCGGACCGCGAGGAGCGCCTGGCGGCTCAGTCCGGCTGACGCCGTGTCGACCTCCTGATCACGCGTGCCGGCTTCCCGATCATGCGTGCCGGCTTCCGGATCACGCGTGCTAGAAGGGACGACGCGGGGCTGGTGTCACGCGTCCGAGGTTCGTTGACAGCGGCCCGGCGATGCGCCCCAATGTGGCGTTCGGTGCGTTGGACGCACCGAACGCCACAATTGGTGCGTTGGACGCAACCAACGCCACATTGGGGCGCTTGGTGGTGAGCGGGTC
>NZ_JBSGBK010000169.1:0-5270 GCF_053601215.1 Amycolatopsis sp. NPDC004772 | reverse complement strand
GTCCCAGCGTCACTTCCTCCCACACCACCACAACAGCCCCGCCGCACCACCGTGACCAGCAACGATCAAGATGAAAAAACCCCATTGGGGCGCATGTGTCCGGGGCTCGTCAGCCGGCGGGAGCCGCGCGCCAGACGACCACGAACCGCGCGCCTCCGTCCGGGGACTCGCCCACTTGGACGCGGCCGCCCCGGCGGCGGACCGTCTCCGCCACCATCGCCAGCCCCAGCCCCGTGCCGCCCGAAGAGCGGGCCCGGTCGTCGGCGATCCGGTAGAACCGGTCGAACACCTTCTCCCGGTGCTCCGGGGCGATGCCCGGGCCGTCGTCGTCGACCACCACCCGCACCGACGACCGGGACGCCAGCACCGAAACCACGATCTGCCCGCGCGCGTACCGGCACGCGTTGCGCAGCAGGTTGTCCAGTACCAGCTCGACCTCCGCGTGCGCCGAAGACGCCCACGCCTGCGCCACCGCCGTGCTCACCCGCGTCTCCGGCGCCCCCGCCGGCAGCCGCGCCACGGCCGACCGCACTTCGCTCACCAGCTCGACCGGTGACGCCGGCGGCACCTCGCCCGCGTCCGACCGCGCCAGGGACAGCAGCCCGTCCAGCAGCGACGACAGGCGCTCGGCCTCGGTCAAGATGTCCGACAGCGTCTCCTGGGCCAGCTCCGGATCCGGGTTCGTCACCGCGACCTCGGCCTGCACGCGGATCGACGCGACCGGCGACCGGAGCTCGTGGGCCGCGTCGCCGGTGAAGCGGCGAAGCCGTTCGGCCGCCTGCTCCTGCCGCTCCAGCAGCGCGTTGAACTCCTCCGCCAGCGCCCGCAGCTCGTCGTGCGAGTCCGGCAGGGCCAGCCGTGCGCCGGGAGGCAGCGAGCGCACCGAACCCCGCATGCGCGCGACCGGCCGCAACGACAAGCGCACCACCAGCCACGTCGCGAACCCAGCCACCAGCGCCCCGACCGCCGCGACGACCACCAGCCACACGCCGCCGTAGTGCACCGCGGCCGCGAAGCCGACCAGGCCGGCCCCCGCGACCACCAAGCGCTGCGACCCGTCCGGCGCGCTGACGACCGTGCCGAGGTAGCGCGCGCCGTCGCGCTGGACCGGCTGCCCGGCCTTCAACGTCGAAACGTCGGACGGGGAAAGACCCGCCGGGGTGCCGCCGTCCACCGGCGTGCCCGCGATGTCCAGCACCCGCAGCGTCACCGGCGCCGCACCCGACAGCGGACGGCCGGCGCTCACCTCGGCGCCCGCCGGGCCGAGTGCGGACGTGAGCTCCCGGTCGACCGAGCCGATGAGCAGCGGCGAGAGGTTCGACGCGGCCAGCGTGGCCAGGCCGAGCAGGCAGGCCAGGGTGATCGTCGCGGCCAGCAGGGTGATCCGGACCTGCAGGGACCGGCCCCGCCACCAGGAGATCACGGCGTGATGACCTCGTCGAGCTGCGCGTCGGACGCCAGGTAGCCGTGCCCCCGCACGGTCCGCAGCAACGCGCCGGCCCCGACCGCGTCGAGCTTGCGGCGGACGTACCCGACGTAGACCTCGACGAGGTTGCGGGTCACCGCCTGCTCCTCCCCCCACACCGCGCGCAGCAGCTCGTCCTTCGTGACGACCGTGCCCGCACGGCCGACGAGCACCTCCAGCAGCGCGAACTCCCGCGGGCTCAGCCCGACCTCTTCGTCGTGCCAGTGCACCTGCCGCAGCCCGCGGTCGACGGCCAGCGCGCCGAGCCGCAGCGTCCCGCGGCCGGACTCCGGCCCGGCCCGGCGCAGCACCGCGCGGACCTGCGCGACCAGCACCACGAACGAGAACGGCTTGACGAGGTAGCCGTCGGCGCCGAGGTCGAGGCCGTCGGCCTGGTCGATCTCGCCGTCCTTGGCCGAGACGAGCAGCACCGGCGTGGTGACGCCGTCCTTGCGCAGCCGCTCCAGCACGCGGTAGCCGGACAGGCCCGGCAGCATGATGTCCAGGAGGATGACGTCGAACGAGCCCGTGCTCGCCAGCTGCAGGCCGGTGGGCCCGTCCGCGGCCGTGACCACGTCCATGTCCTCCGCACGCAGCCCGCGCTGCAGGGCCTTGCGCACGCCCGGTTCGTCGTCGACCACCAGCACCCGAGGTTTCACGAGACTCATCATGGCCGGTTTCCGCAGGTCGTGCGTCAGCTCTCAGCACGATCTCAGTGTCGGGGAGAGAACCTTCAGGGGTATCTCAGCCTCGAGAGGGAAGCGTCGTGGCCAGGGAGCCGGGCACACTCGAGCCCGGGAACACCACAGGGAGAGACGCATGAAACCGAAGACGAAGGGCATCACCGCCGCGGTCCTCGGCACCGCGCTCGGTGCCGGCGGGCTCGCGTTCGTCGCGATGCCGGCCAGCGCGGACGACAAGCCGGCGCTGCCGCAGGTGAGCGCCGAGGACCTGGTGCAGTCGGTGGTCAAGGCGAAGCCGGGCGCGTTCGACGGCACGCTGAAGGTGAGCAACGACCTGGGCCTGCCCGCGGTGGGGAACGCGGTGCCGGGCGCCCAGGCGCTGAACATGGACTCGGCGCACATCTTCAGCGACGGCGCGGGCAAGAGCCGGCTCGCCGTCACGCAGGGCGCGAGCCAGGAGACCGTGGTCCACGACGGCACCACCGTCTGGGACTACAGCTCCAAGTCGAACACCGCGACCAAGCTGACCGTCCCGGCCGACGTGGCCCAGCGGAAGGGCGCGGGCAGCGACAAGACGGCCGACCCCCTGGCGGCGTCGACCGAACTGCTCGCGAAGGTCCGCGAGAGCAGCACGGTGTCCGTCGACGGCACCGCGACCGTCGCCGGCCGCCCGGCCTACGAGCTGGTCCTGACGCCGAAGCCGACCGAGCGGACGCTGTTGCGCGAGATCCGCGTCGCGGTCGACTCGCAGACGCGGATGCCGCTGCGGATGTCGGTGCTGAGCAACGGCACGGCGACCCCGGCGCTCGAGGTCGCGTTCACCGAGATCGAGTTCACCCAGCAGCCGGCCGACCTGTTCACCTTCACGCCGCCGAAGGGCGCCAAGGTGCAGGAGAAGACCCCGCAGGTCGACCAGCACGCGAAGGACCTCGCCGAGCAGGCCAAGCAGGACGTCAAGGTCGTCGGCGACGGCTGGGACACCGTCATCACCGGCAAGGTCCCGGCGGACGCGCTGAACCAGGCGCCGAAGCAGTCCGGGCGGGAAGGCCGCGGCGGCAACGCCGACCCGAAGGCGCTGCTCGAGCGGTTCGGCAAGAAGGTCAACGGCACCTGGGGCAGCGGCTACCTCTTCACCACGAAGGTCGGCAGCGCGGTGCTGACCGATGACGGCCGCTTCGCCGCCGGTGCGGTGCCGGAGCAGGTCCTATACGAAGCGCTGGGTCAGAAGTGACCAGCACGGCTGTCGAGTCCGGGGCGGAGGCTTCTGCGGAGGCCTCCGCCCCGGCGGTTCCGCTCGCCGCGCGGACCCGGGGACTGCGGAAGGTCTACGGCAGCACGGTGGCGGTCGACCACGTCGACCTCGACATCCCGGCCGGCGCGGTCGTCGGCATGCTCGGGCCGAACGGCTCGGGCAAGACGACCACCATCCGGATGCTGCTCGGCCTGGTCCGGCCGACCGAGGGCGAGGTCGAGCTGCTCGGCCGTCCGATGCCGGACGCCGCCGCGCACGCGCTGCCGGACGTCGGCGCGCTGGTCGAGGGGCCGGGCTTCCACCCGTTCCTGTCCGGCCGCGACAACCTGCTGCGCTTCGCCGCGGCCGAACCGCGGCTGTCCTCGGCCGGGATTCCGGCCGCGGTGGACTCGGCGCTGGAGCGCGTCGGGCTGACCGGGGCCGCACGACGGCGGTACAAGGGGTATTCGCTCGGCATGAAGCAGCGGCTCGGGCTCGCTTCGGCGTTGCTGGTGCCGCGGAAGATGGTCGTGCTCGACGAGCCGACCAACGGCCTCGACCCTGCGGGTACCAGGGAGATCCGCAGGATCGTCGCCGAGCTGCACGCCGAGGGCGTCACCGTGCTGGTGTCGTCGCACCTGCTGGCCGAGGTCGAGGCGACCTGCACGCACGTGGCCGTGCTGCAGAGCGGGACCGTCGTCGCGCAGGGCGAGCTGGCGGAGCTGCTGGAGTCCGGGAACGCGGCCCTGCTGGTCCGCACGCCGGACGCGGAGAGGGCCGTGGAAGTGCTGCGGGAGAACCGGATCGGCGCGCGGCTGACGCCGGAGGGCGTCCGCGCCGACCTCACGGCGGCCGAAGCACCGCGGGTGCTGCAGGTCCTGGTGGGCGCGGGGGTCGCGGTCCACGAGGCGACGCGGGCCCGCACCGGTCTGGAAGACCTGTTCGCGCGGCTCACGGAGGGGGCGGAATGACGGCGGTCCTGGAGGCACCGGCGGCCCGCACGGGCCACGACACGGTGCCGTTGCCGCGGCTGCTGGCCGCGGAGCTGCGCTGGATCTTCCGGCGGCCGCGCACGCTGGCCGTGCTCGGGCTGCTGGCCCTGATCCCGGTGGTGATCGGCATCGGCCTGACGCTGGTGGACGACGCGGGTGCGCAGGGCGGCGGCCCGGACGACGGCGGCGGAGCGCTGCTGGCCTCGGCGGTCAACAACGCGTTCGTGCTGCCGATCGCGGCGATCGTGATGTCCCTGGCCCTGCTGCTGCCGCTGGCGTCGGCGATGGCGGGCGCGGACGCGATCGCGGGCGAGACGTCCCACGGAACCCTGCGCGGCTGGCTGATCGCGCCGGTCGGGCGGGGGCGCCTGCTGGCGGTCAAGGCGTTCGGCGTCGCGACGGTGTCGGTGGTTTCGGTGCTGGCGATGTGCGTCACGGGCGTCGTGACGGGCCTGATCATCAACGGCACGGATTCGCTGTTCACGCTGTCGGGCACGACGTTGTCCCTCGGCGGTGCGCTGGCCCGGATCCTGCTGGTGGCGGGCTGGGTGGTGCTGCAGCTGTGGGCGGTCGGCGCGGTGGCGCTGGCCATCTCCAGCTGGACCGAGCACCCGATGCTGGTGGTGGCGTCCGTGCTGGCGGCGGACATCGTGTTCACCATCCTCGGGTTCCTGACCTCGCTGGACTGGCTGCACCCGTTCCTGCTGACGCAGAACTGGTCGATGGCGCCGGCGGAGGTGCTGCAGGACCCGATGGGCACACAGATGCTAGGCGAGGGCGCGTTGCGCGCGGCTTGCTACATCGTGATCGGGTTGTCCCTGGCCTACGCTCGTCTGTCCACTCGGGATGGGTGAGACTGGTCGTGAGTGGTAAGGCGGGTTAGAACCCGCCTTACCACT
>NZ_JBSGBK010000168.1:0-5428 GCF_053601215.1 Amycolatopsis sp. NPDC004772 | reverse complement strand
GCGCCGCGACCGCTCTGAAACGAGAGCACTGCTCTCGGCGTTGAGCACTGCTCACGTTCAGGGCGTGGACGTGGACTGGACACCGTTCTTCCCGGGCGGCCGCCGCATCGACCTGCCCGCGTATGCCTTCCAGCGGGAGCGGTTCTGGCCCCGCGGCGGCGTCGCCCCCGGTGACGCCGGTTCGCTCGGCTTGGGAGCGCTGGACCACCCGCTCCTGGGCGCGGCGGTAAGCCTGGCCGGGCACGACGGCGTCGTCTTCACCGGGCGGCTGTCGGTGGAGACGCAGCCGTGGCTCGCCGGGCACGCCCTGGGCGGGACGGTCCTGGTCCCGGGGACGGCGTTGCTGGAGCTGGCCGTCCGGGCGGGCGACCAGGTCGGCTGCGAGGTCGTCGACGAACTGACCCTCGAAGCGCCCCTGGTCCTGCCGGCACGAGGCGGGGTGGCGATCCAGGTCTTCGTCGGACCGCCGGACGGAACGGGCCGCCGCGAGCTGACGCTGTACTCCACCCCGGACGACGGCGCGGCGCCGGGCCAGGACACGTGGACCCGCCACGCCGGCGGCCTCCTCGCCACCGGCCCCCGACCGGCGGCCGAGCTGACGGAGTGGCCCCCGCCCGGGGCCGCTGACGTCTCGACGGAAGGCCTGTACGACCAGCTGGAAAGCCTCGGCTTCACGTACGGCCCGGCATTCCACGGCCTGCGCCGGGTATGGCGCCGAGGCGACGAGACCTTCGCGGAGGTGGAACTCCCCGAGGAGTTCCACCCGGACGCAACGGCCTTCGGCTTGCACCCAGCCCTCCTCGACGCGGCCCTGCACCCTCTGGGCCTCGCCGCCCCGGGCCCCGACGACCCCGCCGGCGCTATCGCGGTCGGCGGCAGCCCGGCCAGCCCCGGCGAGCCCACCGGTGCTATCGCGGTCGGCGGCAGCCCGGCCAACTCCGGCGAGCCCACCGGCGCAACCCCGGTCAGCGGCAACCCCGCCAACTCCGGCGGCATGCCGTTCTCCTGGAGCGGCGTCACCCTGCACGCCGCCGGCGCCACTGCCCTCCGCGTCCGGCTCGCCCCGGCCGGGGACAACGCCGTCTCCGTCACGGTCTGCGACCAGACCGGCGGCCCGGTCGCCGCCATCGAATCCCTGACCCTCCGCCCCATCACCGCCGCCGCCCCCGTGCCGGACGGCTCGCTCTTCCGCCTCGACCGAACGCCCATCCCCGCCGGGCCGCCGACCAACGCCGTCTTCCTCGGCCGCAACGACTTCGGCCTGCCCACAGTGTCCGATTTGGACACCGACGCCGACCTCGTCTTCGCCCCCATTACCGCCGACGAGATCCGGCAAGCCACCCACGAAGCCCTCACCCTCGTCCGAACCTGGCTCGCCGAAGAACGGCCGGGCCGCCTCGTCCTCCTCACCCGCCACGCCGATACCGAGCCCGCGGCCGCCGCCGCGCGGGGGCTCGTCCGGTCCGCCCAGACCGAACACCCCGGCCGCTTCCAGCTGCTCGATCTCGACGGCTCCACCCCGCCCGACCTCGCCACCCTGCCCGAAGAACCGCAGGTCGACGTCCGCGACGGCGTCTTCACCGCCCCGCGGCTCGCCCGCGCCCACAGCGGCACCCTCACCATCCCCGGCGAACCCTGGCGGCTCACCACCACCGGCGGCACCCTCGACGGCCTCGTCCTCCAACCGGAACCGGCACCGAACCTCGCCGCGGGCGAAGTCCGGGTCGCCGTGCGCGCCGCCGGGATCAACTTCCGGGACGTCCTCATCGCGCTCGGCATGTACCCCGATCCGGCCGCCGTGCTCGGGTCCGAAGCCGCCGGAGTGGTCACCGAAGTCGCGCCCGACGTCACCGGGATCGCCGTCGGAGACCGGGTTTTCGGCCTGTTCACCGGTGCGTTCGGCCCCCACGCCGTGACCGATGCCCGGCTGCTCGTCCCGGTTCCGGACGGCTGGACCTTCGCCCAGGCCGCGTCCGTGCCCGTCGCCTTCGTCACCGCCTACTACGCCCTCTTCGACCTCGGGCGGCTCGAAGCCGGCCAGTCCGTGCTCGTCCACGCGGCCGCCGGCGGGGTCGGGATGGCCGCCGTCCAGCTCGCCCGAAGCGTGCACGCCGAAGTGTTCGCCACGGCCAGCCCGGCCAAACAGGACGCCGTCCGCGCTCTGGGCGTCACCCACCTCGCGTCGTCGCGGGACCTCGACTTCGCGGCGAAGTTCGCCAAAACCGACGTCGTCCTCAACTCGCTGACCGGCCCGTTCATCGACGCCTCGCTCGGCCTCCTCAAGCCCGGCGGCCGGTTCCTCGAACTGGGCAAGACGGACCTGCGCGACCCCGCGGACGTCACCTACCTCCCGTTCGACCTCGGCGACCCCGGTCCGGACCGCATCCAGGAGATCCTCCGCACCCTGCTGACGCTGTTCGCCGAAGGCAAGCTGCACCCGTTGCCCACCAAGGCCTGGGACGTCGTCCGTGCGCCCGACGCCTTCCGCTTCATCAGCCAGGCCAAGCACGTCGGCAAGAACGTCCTCACCGTCCCCGCCGCGCCGGATCCCGGCGGCACCGTCCTCGTCACCGGCGGCACCGGCACCCTCGGCGGCCTCCTGGCCCGCCACCTCGTCGCCACCCACGGCGTCAAGAACCTCCTGCTGCTCAGCCGCCGCGGCCCGGACGCCCCGGGCGCGGCCGAACTGGTCGCCGAACTGACCGCTCTGGGCGCCACGCCCC
The DNA here is from genome assembly GCF_053601215.1 of Amycolatopsis sp. NPDC004772. Taxonomy (NCBI): domain Bacteria; kingdom Bacillati; phylum Actinomycetota; class Actinomycetes; order Pseudonocardiales; family Pseudonocardiaceae; genus Amycolatopsis; species Amycolatopsis sp. NPDC004772. The sequence goes on along the minus strand of NZ_JBSGBK010000168.1, from coordinate 2,705 downwards.
GCGTCGTGAGCTGCGACGTCGCCGACCGGGCGGAGCTCGAAGCGCTGCTCGGCCCGGTGCACCTGACCGGCGTCGTCCACACCGCGGGCGTGCTCGACGACGGCGTCGTCGAGTCGCTCACCCCCGAGCGGATCGACGCCGTCCTCGGCCCGAAGGTCGACGCCGCGCTGAACCTGCACGAGCTGACCCGCGACCGTGACCTGGCCTGGTTCGCGCTGTACTCCTCGCTCGCCGGGGTGGCCGGGGCCGCCGGCCAGGCCAACTACGCCGCCGCCAACGCCGCTCTCGACGCCCTCGCCGCCCGCCGCCGCGCCGAAGGCCTGCCCGGCGTCTCCCTCGCCTGGGGCCAGTGGGCCGAAGCGAGCGGCATGACCGCCGCCCTCGACGACGAGGACCTGTCGCGGATCGCGCGGTCCGGCATCGGTGCCCTCGGCACCGCGGAGGCCCTGGCGCTATTCGACGCGGCCCAGGTCGCCGGCGCCGCGTGCGTCGTCCCGGTCCGCGTCGACCTCGCCGCGCTGCGCGCCCAGGCCGAGCACCTGCCGGCTCTGTGGCACGGCCTGGTCCGGGTGCGGACCCGCCGCGCGGCCGGGCTGCCGTCCGGCACCGAGGGGCTCGCCGCGAAACTGGCCGGGCTCAGCGCCGACGACGTCCGCCGGTTCCTGCTCGACCTCGTCCGCACGCACGTCGCGGCGGTCCTCGGCCACGACGGCGCCGACGCCGTCGAGCCCGCCAAGGCGTTCAAGGACCTGGGTTTCGACTCCCTGACCGCCGTCGAGCTGCGCAACCGCCTCACCGCGGTGACCGGCCTGCGCCTGCCGGCCACGGTCATCTTCGACCACCCCAACCCGCAGGCCCTCGCCGCGCTGCTGCAGGCGGAGCTGGCCGGCGACGCCGGACCGGCGACGACGACGGCGATCACGACGGTCACCGACGGCGACCCGATCGCCATCGTCGCGATGAGCTGCCGCTACCCGGGCGAAGTGACGTCGCCGGAAGACCTGTGGCGCCTGGTCGAAACCGGCCGTGACGCCCTCACCGCGCTGCCCGCCGACCGCGGCTGGGACCTCGCGGCCCTGGGCGCCGCCGAGGGTGGGTTCGTCCACGACGCCGGCGGCTTCGACGCCGAGTTCTTCGGCATCTCCCCGCACGAAGCCCTCGCGATGGACCCGCAGCAGCGGCTGCTGCTGGAGATCTCGTGGGAGGCACTGGAACGCGCCGGGATCGACCCGCGGTCGCTGCGGGGCAGCAGCACCGGCGTTTTCGTCGGCGCCGCGCACCAGGCGTACGGTAGCGGCGTCGCCGAGGTCGCGGCCGGCGTCGAAGGGCACCTCCTGACCGGCAACGCAACCAGCGTCGTTTCCGGCCGCGTCTCCTACACGTTCGGTTTCGAAGGGCCCGCCGTCTCGATCGACACGGCCTGCTCGTCGTCGCTGGTCGCCCTGCACTGGGCGGTCCAGGCCCTGCGGCGCGGCGAGTGCGACCTCGCCCTGGCCGGCGGGGTAGCGGTGATGGCGCAGCCGGGCATGTTCGTGGAGTTCGACCGGCAGGGCGGCCTCGCCTCCGACGGCCGGTGCAAGGCCTTCGCGGAGGCCGCGGACGGCACCGGCTGGGGCGAAGGCGCCGGCCTGGTGCTGCTGGAGCGCCTGTCCGACGCCCGGCGGCACGGGCACGAAGTCCTGGCGCTCGTCCGCGGTTCGGCGGTGAATTCCGACGGCGCGTCGAACGGCCTGACCGCGCCGAACGGCCCGTCCCAGCAGCGGGTCATCCGCGCCGCGCTGGCGGGAGCCGGTCTGTCCACTTCGGACGTCGACGCGGTCGAAGCCCATGGGACGGGGACTTCGCTGGGCGACCCGATCGAGGCCCAGGCGCTCCTGGCGACCTACGGGCAGGATCGCCCGACGCCGCTGTGGCTCGGCTCGCTCAAGTCCAACATCGGCCACACCCAGGCCGCGGCGGGCATCGCCGGGGTGATCAAGGTCGTGATGGCGCTGCGGCACGGCGTCCTGCCCCGCACGCTGCACGTCGACGCGCCCTCGTCCCACGTCGACTGGGAATCCGGCGCGATCGAGCTGCTCACCGACGCGCGCCGCTGGCCCGAAACCGGCCGTCCGCGCCGGGCCGGCGTGTCGTCGTTCGGCATCTCGGGGACCAACGCGCACACGATCATCGAGCAGGCCCCGGCCGCTGCGCCTGCGCTGGAGCGCCCCGAAGTCCCCGGTCTGGTGCCGTGGCTGCTGTCCGCGCGTGACGCCGACGCGCTCGCCGCCCAGGCCGGCCGCCTTCGTGCGCACGTCGAGGCCAACCCGTCGCTGTCGCCGGTCGACGTCGGGTTCTCGCTGGTGAAGGGGCGGGCGGCGCTCGAGCACCGTGCTGTCGTGTTCGGCGAGGACCGTGAGGAGCTCCTGGCGGCGCTGGAGAACCCGCCGGTGACCGGAGTCGCGCGGCCGGACCGGCGGCTGGCGGTGTTGTTCACCGGCCAGGGTGCGCAACGGGTCGGGATGGGCCTGGAGCTCTACGAGCGTTTCCCGGTCTATGCCGCGGCCTTCGATGAGGTCCTTTCGCACTTCGATCCGTTGTTGCGGGCGGCGTTCGACGATCAGTCGCTGCTGGATCGGACGGAGTTCACCCAACCGGCGTTGTTCGCGCTCGAGGTGGCGCTGTTCCGGCTTTTCTCATCTTTCGGTGTGCGCCCGGACTTCGTG
>NZ_JBSGBK010000167.1:0-6173 GCF_053601215.1 Amycolatopsis sp. NPDC004772 | reverse complement strand
GGCCCCATCCGCACCCGCGTCTTGATCCACGACGGCTTCTTCTCGATCGGCGTCTCACTGTTGCGAACCTCGAGACGCAGCAGCTTCCGGCCTTCGGGCTGGGCGCTCATCGCGCGAGGTCCGCGTACAGCGGGTGCTTCTCGGCCAGGGTCTCGACGCGGTCGCGCAGCTTGGCCCGCACGGCGTCGTCGAAGTCCGGCTTGAGCGCCTCGGCGATGACGTCGGCGACCTCGGCGAAGTCCTCCGCCTGGAAGCCCCGGGTGGCCAGCGCCGGGGTGCCGATCCGCAGGCCCGAGGTGATCATCGGCGGGCGCGGGTCGAACGGCACGGCGTTGCGGTTGACCGTGATGCCGACCTCGTGCAGCCGGTCTTCGGCCTGCTGTCCGTCCAGAGTGGACTGAACCAGGTCGACGAGCACCAGGTGGACGTCGGTGCCGCCGGTCAGCACCCGGACCCCCGCCGAAGCGCAGTCCTCCTGCGCAAGCCGCGCGGCGAGGATCCGCGAACCCTCCAGAGTCCGCTCCTGACGCTCGCGGAACTCCTCGCTCGCGGCGATCTTCAGCGCGACGGCCTTGGCCGCGATGACGTGCTCGAGGGGCCCGCCCTGCTGGCCCGGGAACACCGCCGAGTTGATCTTCTTCGCCAGTTCCTCGCGGCTGAGGATGAGGCCGCCGCGCGGGCCGCCGAGGGTCTTGTGCGTGGTCGTGGTGACGATGTCGGCGTGCGGCACCGGCGACGGGTGCAGCCCGGCCGCGACCAGCCCGGCGAAGTGCGCCATGTCGACCATGAGACGGGCGCCGACGAGGTCGGCGATCCGGCGGAACTCGGCGAAGTCGAGCTGACGCGGGTAGGCGGACCAGCCGGCGATGATCAGCTTCGGCTGGTGCTCGACGGCCAGGCGCTCGATCTCGGCGAGGTCGACGATCCCGGTCTCCTTGTCGACGTGGTAGGCGACGACGTTGTAGAGCTTGCCCGAGAAGTTGATCTTCATCCCGTGCGTCAGGTGGCCGCCGTGCGCCAGGTCGAGGCCGAGGATCGTGTCGCCGGGCTTGAGCACGGCGAACATCGCGGCCGCGTTGGCCTGCGCGCCCGAGTGCGGCTGGACGTTGGCGTGCTCGGCGCCGAAGAGGGCCTTCGCGCGGTCGATGGCGAGCTGCTCGACGACGTCGACGTGCTCGCAGCCGCCGTAGTAGCGGCGGCCGGGGTAGCCCTCGGCGTACTTGTTGGTCAGCACCGAACCCTGCGCTTCGAGGACGCCCACCGGGGCGAAGTTCTCGGAGGCGATCATCTCCAGGGTCGACTGCTGGCGGTTCAGCTCGTCCGCGACGGCCGCGGCGACCTCGGGGTCGACGTCGGCGAGGGGGGCGTCGAAAGTCGTCATCAGTTCTCCTGGGTGTGCGCGGCGTAGGCGGCGGCGTCGAGCAGGTCCGGCACGTCCCCGGTCAGACGCACCTTCAGGAGCCATCCTTCGGTGTAGGGGTCGGAGTTGATGACCTCGGGGGTGTCCGATGTGGTGCCGTTCACCTCGACGACCTCGCCGGAGACCGGCGCGTACAGCTCGCTGACCGACTTGGTCGACTCGACCTCGCCGAACACCTCGCCGGCCGTGATCGCCGAGCCCGCGTCGGGCAGCTGGACGAACACGATGTCACCGAGCGATTCGGCGGCGAAGGCGGTGATGCCGACGGTGGCGACGCCGTCCTCGACCTTCAGCCACTCGTGTTCCTTCGTGTACTGCAGGTTCTCGGGGATGCTCACGGGAGAAAGTCCTTACGCGCGGGAGTAGAAGGGCAGGGCGACGACCTCGACGGGCTCGATCCTGCCCCGGATGTCGACGGAGAGCTCGGTGCCGGGCTCGGCGTACGCCCGATCGACGTACGCCATGGCGATCGGGTAACCCAGCGTGGGCGACAAGGCGCCACTGGTCACCTCGCCGATTTCGGTGTCACCGGCCAGCAGCGCGTAACCGTGACGGGGAGCGCGGCGGCCTGCTCCGCGAAGCCCGACCCGCACGCGCGGGACGTCCTGCTTGGACCGCTCCTCGAGGGCCGTGCGACCGACGAAGTCGCCCGGCTTCTCGAACTTGACGACCCGGCCGAGGCCGGCCTCGAACGGGCTCTGCTCGACGGTGAGTTCGTTGCCGTACAACGGCATTCCGGCTTCCAGGCGCAGCGTGTCGCGGCAGGCGAGACCGGCCGGCACCAGGCCGTGCGGCTCCCCGGCCTCCATCAGCAGCCGCCACAGCGCCGGGGCCTCGTCGGCGTCGACGAACAGCTCGAAGCCGTCCTCGCCGGTGTAGCCGGTGCGGGCGAGCAGGACGTCGTGGCCCTTCACCGACGCCGGGACGCTGGCGTAGTACTTCAGCGCGTCCAGGTCGGCGTCGGTCACCGCGCCCAGGATCTCGACGGCCTTCGGGCCCTGGACGGCGATCAGCGCGGTGGTCTCGGACTTGTCGGCCACGACGGCGTCGAAGCCCGCCACCCGTTCGGCCAGGGCGTCCGCGACGACCTGCGCGTTGCCCGCGTTCGCGACGACCAGGTAGTGCTCGTCGGCCAGCCGGTAGACGACCAGGTCGTCGAGGACGCCGCCCTCGGGGTTGCAGATCATCGTGTACCGCGCCCGGCCCGGCTTGACCCCGGTCAGGTTGCCGACCAGCGCGAAGTCCAGGACGTCGGCCGCCTGCTTGCCGGTGACGTGGATTTCGGCCATGTGCGAGAGGTCGAACAGCCCGGCCGCCTCGCGGACGGCCTTGTGCTCGGCCAGCTCGCTGGCGTAGCGGACCGGCATGGACCAGCCGGCGAAGTCGGTGAACAGCGCACCGAGTCCCTTGTGGACTCCGTGCAGGGAAGTTTCGCGAGACATGGGGGAGATTGTCGCCTTCCGTAGGTGGTCGTGAGTGGTAAGGAGGGTTAGAACCCGCCTAAACACTCACGAGCCGTACTCGCTGAGGGGCGGGCAGGAGCACACGAGGTTACGGTCGCCGCGGGCGCCGTCGATGCGACGCACCGGGGGCCAGTACTTGTTCTTGCGCGAAACACCCGCCGGGTACACGGCCAGCTCCCGGTTGTACGGCTTGTCCCACTCGCCGACCAGCGTCTCCGCGGTGTGCGGGGCACCCCGCAGCGGCGATTCCTCCGCACTCCACTTGCCGTTGGCCACGTCGTCGATCTCGGCCCGGATGGCGATCATCGCGTCGCAGAACCGGTCGATCTCGCCCAGGTCCTCGGACTCGGTCGGCTCGACCATCAGCGTGCCCGCGACCGGGAACGACATGGTCGGCGCGTGGAAGCCGTAGTCGATGAGCCGCTTGGCGACGTCGTCGACCGTCACGCCGGTCTCCTTGGTGAGCTGGCGCAGGTCGAGGATGCACTCGTGCGCGACCAGGCCGTCCTGGCCCGTGTAGAGCACCGGGTAGTGCGGCGCCAGGCGCGAAGCGACGTAGTTCGCGGCCAGCACGGCGACCTCCGTCGCCGCGGTCAGGCCGGGCGCGCCCATCATCCGGACGTAGGCCCAGGAGATCGGCAGGATCGACGCCGAGCCGTAGGGCGCGCCGCTGATCGGTCCGACGCCGGTTTCCGGGCCGGCGGCGTCGAGCAGCGGGTGGTTCGGCAGGTAGGGCGCGAGGTGCGCGCGCACCGCGACCGGGCCGACCCCCGGGCCGCCACCGCCGTGCGGGATGCAGAACGTCTTGTGCAGGTTGAGGTGCGAGACGTCGCCGCCGAACTCGCCCGGCTTGGCCAGGCCCAGCAGGGCGTTGAGGTTCGCGCCGTCGACGTACACCTGGCCGCCGCCGTCGTGGACGATCTTCGCCAGCTCGTCGATGTCGTGCTCGTACACGCCGTGCGTGGACGGGTAGGTGACCATGATCGCGGCGAGGGTGTCCCGGTGGGTGTCCACCTTGGACCGCAGGTCGGCCAGGTCGACGTTGCCCTCGTCGGTGCACTTCACGACGACCACGCGCATCCCGGCCAGCACCGCGGACGCGGCGTTGGTGCCGTGCGCGGACGACGGGATCAGGCAGACGTCCCGGGCCTCGTCGCCGTTCGCGCGGTGATACGCGCGGATCGCCAGCAGCCCGGCGAGCTCGCCCTGGCTGCCCGCGTTCGGCTGCAGCGACACCTTGTCGTAGCCGGTGACCTCGGCCAGCCACCCGGCCAGCTGCCCGACCAGCTCGTGGTACCCGGCGGCGTCTTCGGCCGGGGCGAACGGGTGGATGCCGGCGAACTCGCGCCAGCTGATCGGCTCCATCTCGGTGGTGGCGTTGAGCTTCATCGTGCAGGAGCCGAGCGGAATCATGCCGCGGTCGAGGGCGTAGTCCAGGTCGGACAGCTTGCGCAGGTAGCGCAGCATCGCCGTCTCCGAGCGGTGCGTGCCGAAGACTTCGTGGCCCATGAAGCCGCTCTCGCGGGCCAGGCCGTTCGGCAGCGCGACGCCGTCTTCCAGGGCCCCTTCGACACCGAACGCCTTCAGCACCTTCGCGGCGATGGCGGGGGTGCTGACCTCGTCGAAGGCGACGCGGACGTGGTCGGCGTCGACGTGCCCGAGGTTGATTCCGGCCTCGCGGGCGGCCGCGTGGACCTCGGCGGCCTGGCCGGGAACGTGCGCGACGACCGTGTCGAAGAAGGACTCGTGCACGACCTCGACGCCGGTCTGGCGGAGGGTGTCGGCGAAGCCCGCGGCGAGGCCGTGGACGCGCTGGGCGATCTTCTTCAGGCCGTCCGGGCCGTGGTAGACCGCGTACATCGCGGCCAGCACGGCGGGCAGGACCTGCGCGGTGCAGATGTTGGACGTCGCCTTCTCGCGGCGGATGTGCTGCTCCCGCGTCTGGAGCGCGAGGCGGTAGGCGGAGTTGCCGTCGGCGTCGACCGACACGCCGACCAGGCGCCCGGGCAGCGAGCGCTCGAGCCCCGAGCGGACGGACATGTACCCGGCGTGCGGGCCGCCGTAGCCGAGCGGGACGCCGAAGCGCTGCGTCGACCCGGCGGCGACGTCGGCGCCGAACTCGCCGGGCGAGGTGATCAGGGTGAGGGCGAGGAGGTCGGCGGCGACGGTGAACAGCGCGCCCGCGGCCTTCGCCGACTCGGAAATCGCGTGGTAGAAGCCCCGGCCGCGCAGCACACCGGACGCGCCCGGGTATTGGACGACGACGCCGAAGAAGTCCTCGGGCAGGCCGGTCAGCAGGTCGCGGACCTCGACCTCGATGCCGAGGGCCTCGACGCGGGTCCGCACCACGGCGATGGTCTGCGGCAGGCACTCGGCGTCGAGGACGACCTTGTTCGACTTGGACTTCGACGCGCGGCGCATCAGCGTGACGGCCTCGGCGACGGCGGTCGACTCGTCCAGCAGCGAGGCGTTCGCGGTGGCCAGGCCGGTCAGGTCCGCGACCATCGTCTGGAAGTTGAGCAGCGCTTCGAGGCGGCCCTGCGAGATTTCCGGCTGGTAGGGCGTGTACGCGGTGTACCAGGCGGGGTTCTCGAGGACGTTCCGGCGGATCACGCCGGGGGTCACGGTGTCGGAGTAGCCGAGACCGATCATCTGCGTCATCGGCCGGTTGCGCGCGGCGAGGGCGCGCAGCTCCGCGGTGGCGTCCTCTTCGGACGCGGCGGGCGGGAGCCGCAGGTCACGGGTGGCGCGGATGGCGCTCGGGACGGCGGCGCCGACGAGGGCGTCCAGGCTGCCGTAGCCGCACTCGGCCAGCATCTTCGCGCGTTCGGCCTCGGACGGGCCGATGTGGCGGGCGTCGAACTGCGTGGAAGTGATCGGGAGCTCCTCGGGCCGGGCGCACACCGGTGCGCTGGGAACTCCCCCTCTGTCATGGCACCTGAGAGTTTCACCGCCTGTGCAGCGGCTTTCACCTTGGGTGAGGCGCGGGTGCGCCTGCTTTCCAGAGTGGCCTCGCGCGAAGCGGTAGCGGTTACCTGAGAGATTCCGGGGAGTTTGCTCCTTCGGTGCCCCACCGACTTCGTGAGGGCTCTCCCGCCTCGGCTCGACGGCCCGATCTGCAGTTGTGGCGGTAACGGTACCCGGCGCGTCCCGCGGGCGTCCACTTCACCCGGGCAACACCACAGTGAGCCTCGACCGGCCCCCAAGCGCCCCAATGTGGCGTTGGGTGCGTCCAACGCACCCAATGTGGCGTTCGGTGGGTCCAACAGATCGGAATATCACACGTCTTA
>NZ_JBSGBK010000166.1:0-6622 GCF_053601215.1 Amycolatopsis sp. NPDC004772 | reverse complement strand
TTCCCTACTGGGCTGGTCTTCACCTGGGGGCAACCCGCCCCTTCCCCCCCCCCGCCGGCCGCTGAGGCGGCTGCGTATCGGGTCGGCAGGGGGGTGTGGCCGGGAGGGCGGGCTTGGGCTGCCGGGCCTTGGGCTGCCGGGAGCCTTGTGCGCTGCCGAGGGCTTGCATCGCCGGGGGCCTTGGGCTGCCGGGAGGGGCGGGCGTGGGCTGCCGGTGGCTCTTTGCCGCTGCCGGGGGCCTTGTCCTGCCGGGGGTGGGCCCGTGCCGGGGGCACGGCCCACCACCGGAAAAACTCAGCCCTGGGCGTCGAAGTCGCGGGCCGCCAACGCTCGGACGATTCCCGCTCGGCCCTCCGATACCAAGCGGCGTAGTGCCTGGGGGTGGTCGCCCGCCAGCCACTCGTCCGAGGCCGTCACCGTCTCTGCGGCGACCGCCCACGAGGGGTACAAGCCGATTGCTATCGGCTGGGCCCGCTCGCTCGAACGTCGCTGCCACACCTCGTCGATCACCTCGAAGTAACGCGGGACGTACGAGCCCAGCAGGGCCTTCTGGCCCGGGTGGGAGAAGCCCGAGATCAACGAGTCGCTCACCGCGTTCGGCAGCTCGTCGTCGTACACCGCTCGCTGCCATGCGTCGGCCTTGGCCTCCGCCGTCGGCCTCAACGCCCTTGCTCGCTCGGCCTGGCGGCGGCCCGTTGCCGTGTTGTCGCGGGACAGCTCCGCGTCGATCTGCGCCGCGTCCGCCTTTCCGTGTGCCACCAAGGCGTGCAGGAGGCGCCAGCGGAGGTCCGTGTCCACCGTCAGCCCCGGCAGCGGTGCCGAGCCGTCGAGCCAACCGGACAACACCGACAACGTGGCCTCGTCCAGCACCGAGCCGGCCAGGGAGTTCACGAACGCCAGCTGGTGGTCCGATCCCGGCTCCGCGTCGCGGACCAGCTCCAGGAGCCGCCCGGTGAACGCCGGCCACCCGCGAGAGGCCGCCCACTCCTGCTCCGCGTACGAGTTCAGCGCCGTCTGGGCCTGCAGCAGGAGCCGCTGGACCACGCCCACCTCGGTCTCCGTGTGGATTCCGCGCTGCACCAGCGTCACGAAGTCGCGGGCCTTCAGCTCGGCTTCGCGGGTCATCTCCCACGCCGCCGACCAGCACAGCGTGCGCGGCAACGGCTCGGTGATGTCCGCGATGCGGTCGATCAGCGTCGTCAGCGACGCCGGGTCGAGGCGCATCGTGCAGTACGTCAGGTCGTCGTCGTTGACCAGGACCAGCTTGCCCGCGGGGCGGCCGACCAGGTCCGGGACCTCGGTGCGCTCGCCGTCGACGTCCAGCTCGACGCGCTGGGTCCGGACGATCTTGCCGGCCGCGTCCTCGTCGTACACGCCCACGGCGACGCGGTGCGTGCGCAGCTCACCGGCACCCGGCTTCGCGCCGGACTGCACGACCGCGAACGACGTGAACGTGCCGTCCGCGCCGACCTCGTAGCGCGGGCTCAGCGAGTTGAGCCCGGTCGTCTCCAGCCACTGCGCGCTCCACCACGACAGGTCGCGGCCGGACGCCTCCTCCAGCGCGCCCAGCAGGTCCGCCAGGGTCGCGTTGCCCCAGGCGTGCTTGCCGAAGTACACCTTGAGGCCGTCGAGGAAGTGCTCGAGCCCGACGTAGGCGACGAGCTGCTTGAGCACGCTCGCGCCCTTGGCGTAGGTGATGCCGTCGAAGTTGACCTCGACCGCGTGCAGGTCGACGATGTCGGCCGCGATCGGGTGCGTCGAAGGCAGCTGGTCCTGGCGGTAGGCCCACGACTTCTCGATGTTCGCGAAGCTGGTCCACGCGTTCTTGTACTCGGTCGCCTCGGCCTGGGCCAGGACGCTGGCGAAGGTCGCGAACGACTCGTTCAGCCACAGGTCGTCCCACCAGCGCATGGTGACCAGGTCGCCGAACCACATGTGCGCCATCTCGTGCAGCAGCGTCTCGGCGCGCCGCTCGTAGGCGTAGCGGGTGACGCGGCTGCGGAAGACGTAGTCCTCCAGGAACGTCACCGCGCCCGCGTTCTCCATCGCGCCCGCGTTGAACTCCGGCACGAACAGCTGGTCGTACTTGGAGAACGGGTAGGGCGTGCCGAACTTCTCGTGGTAAAAGCCGAAGCCCTGCTTGGTCTCGGTGAAGAGGCGGTCCGCGTCCATGTGCTCGGCCAGCGACGCGCGGCAGTAGATGCCCAGCGGGATGGTCTTGTGGTCGTCGGTGTACTCGTCACGCCACTCGGCGTACGGGCCCGCGACCAGCGCGACGAGGTACGTCGAGATCCGCTCGGACTCCTTGAAGACCGTGCGGACGGCGCCTTCCGGCGTCTCCTCGGCCGACTCGACGATGGCGTTGGAGACGACCTTCCAGTCCTTCGGCGCGATCACCGTGAGCCGGTAGACCGACTTCAGGTCCGGCTGGTCGAAGCAGGCGAACATGCGCTTGGCGTCCGCCGTCTCGAACTGCGTGTACAGGTAGACGCCGTCGTCGACCGGGTCGACGAACCGGTGCAGGCCCTCGCCGGTGTTCATGTAGCGGCAGTCGGCGGACACCGTGAGCTCGTTGGCCTCGGCCAGCCCGGCCAGCGCGATGCCCTTGTCCTCGACGTACGCGCTGACGTCGACGTCCGCGCCGTTCAGGGTCGCCGAGTGCACGCGGTCGGCGACGAGGTCGACCCACGTCGATTCGCCGGCCCGGGCGCTGGAGAACCGGACGGTCGTCGTCGACGCGAAGGTCTTCTCCCCGGGTCCGCCGTGGCCGTCGGTCAGATCGAGCTCGATGTCGTAACCGGTGACGTCGAGCAGATCCGCGCGCAGCTTGGCTTGGTCGCGGGTCAGGTTGGGGGCGGGCACAGGCACCTCTGGTCGTTGGTATCGGTTTTCAACTCCCCGCATCCAATCATGGGGACGGGGTGGCGGGCGACAAGGGAACAACCCCGCGTTTCCCGGTGTTGGCCTCCTCGTGTGGGGGTCCGCCCACATCGAGACGTGCCCGGAGGAGTACCCCGATGACCGCTGCCGAGCAGCCCACGAAGGTCGATTTCTACTTCGACCCGATCTGCCCGTTCGCGTGGATCACCTCGCGCTGGATCCTGGAGGTGGAGAAGCACCGCAACCTCGACCTCAACTTCCGGATCATGAGCCTGTCGGTGCTCAACGAAGGCCGGGACGAGCTGCCCGAGCAGTACAAGGAGCTGCTGGCGAAGGGCTGGGGCCCGGTGCGCGTGGCCGTGGCGCTTTCGCAGCTCAAGGGCGAAGAGGTGCTGCGCGAGTACTACACCGAGTTCGGTACCCGCTACCACAACCAGGGCAACAAGGACTACGACTCGGTCATCAAGGAGGCGCTGGCGGCGATCGGCGCCCCGGCCGAGCTGGCCGAAGCCGCGCAGTCGACCGAGTACGACGAGGCGCTGAAGAAGAGCCACCACGAGGGCATGGACCCGGTCGGCCAGGACGTCGGCACCCCGACGATCCACATCGACGGCGTGGCGTTCTTCGGCCCGGTCCTGAGCTCCATCCCGCGCGGCGATGCCGCGCTGAAGGTGTTCGACGGCGCCGTCGCGATGGCGAGCTACCCGGACTTCTTCGAGCTCAAGCGCACCCGCACCGGCGAGCTGAACTTCGACTAGGGGGTCGCGGGAGGGGCGGTGGCGCAGAGGGCCACCGCCCCTTCGCCGTCACGGCGTCGCGAGGGCGGCCAGGGTGACATCGCTGGGGTAGCGGGACGCGGCCACGGCGGCCACCTCGGTCGTCTCGCCACGGCCCACGCCCGCTTTGAGGGTGATCAGCTCGTGCAGGCCGTCGCGGTGGTAGCGGACGAACTCCGCGTCCACCGGGTCGCCGTGGCCGGGGACGACCACGCGGGGAGCCAGCGCGAGGATCGCGTCGAACGTGTCCGGCCAGGCGGTCAGGTCCGTTTCGTCGCTGAACGAATACTCGCTGAACCCCGCTTCGGCGTGTTCGACGACGTCGCCGGCGAAGACGACCGCCGCGTCCGGGACGTGCACGACGACGTCGTGGTCGGTGTGCGCGCGGCCGAGGTGCCGCAGGACGGCCGTGCGGCCGCCGAGGTCCAGCTCGACGCGGCCGGTGAACGTGTGGTCCGGCGCCGCGATGGTGGTGCGGGAGATCGCGTCGGCGATGTCCGGCTTGCCCTCTTCGCGGTAGTGCTCGACCCACTTCGCGCGGACGGCCTCGAGGTCCCCGCCCAGCTCGGCCGCGCAGCGCTCGTGCGCCCAGACGTCGCAGGGCAGGAACGCCTCGGTGCCCCAGGCGTGGTCGAAGTGCGCGTGCGTGTAGGCGACGGCCCAGGGCAGCGGCGTGATCTCCCGGACCGCGGCGGCCAGTTCGGCGCCCTGGTCGAGGTCACCGCGGGTGTCGACGACCAAACAGCGCTCGGCGCCCACCACCAGCCCGACGGTCAGGTCCAGCTCCTCGTAGCGGCGGGCGTGCACGCCGTCGGCGACCTCGATCCAGCGGCCGGTCATGCCAGTACTCCTTCGTGCAGGACGGGAGCGGCGTCGCTCACGTCGATCCGCGCGGCCAAGGCGACGTCGCCGCCGTGGCCGGCCTCGGCCAGTTCGCGCCCCGACACGCAGTTCACCAGGGCTCCGGCGTCGGCGGACCGGGCGGCGAGAGCGGCTTCGGCGGACATCGAAAGACCGTAACCGGCCAGCGCGGCGGCGATCGCCCCGGCGCCCACCTGGTCCTCCACGCACGGGCGCAGCGGGCCGAACGTTTCGCCGTCACCGAAAATGTTCACCCCCCAGCGTTCCCCCGCCGCGATCAGCCCGATCGAGCCGCCCAGCGAGACGGCCTTCGCGGCGATGGCGGAGGCGTTGCGGAGGCAGCCCGCGAGCACGTGCGCGCCGGTCGCCGCGGCGGCGTCGCAGAGCGTCGCGCCGTTGGGCGAGGGGAGGGCGAGCAAGGTGCCCGGAGGGATGTCCGTCACAGAAGACGGCCGGAGGGTGAATCCGCCCTCGCCCGCGATGACCGCCCCGGCCGCCCGGGCCCGGGCGATCCCGCGGTCGTCGCGCCACCGGACCGGCAGCACGCGACCGCCGCGGCCGACCACCAGGTCCGTGGTGGTGCTGAAGGAAAGCACATCGACGATCACCAGCACCGCGCATTCGCGGCCGAGGGCGGCCACCCCTTCGGCGCCCCAGTCGAGCCGCACGTCGCTGCCGGTCTGCTCCCAGATCCCCACCCCCGGAGCATGCCCGAGATCGGTCCGGGTGGCAGACTCCTGGCCGTGCGCGTCTACTTGGGATCCGACCACGCCGGTTTCGAGCTGAAGAACCACCTGGTGGCTCACCTGGAGAAGCAGGGCCACGAGGTGACCGACATCGGTCCGCACGTCTACGACGCGGCCGACGACTACCCGGCGTTCTGCGTCGAGACGGCGCTGCGCGTGGTGGCCGACGAAGGCAGCCGCGGCATCGTCGTCGGCGGCTCGGGCAACGGCGAGCAGATCGCCGCCAACAAGGTGCCCGGCGCCCGGGCCGGCCTGGCCTGGAGCGTCGAGACCGCGAAGCTGTGCCGCGAGCACAACCACGCCCAGCTGATCGGCGTCGGCGCCCGGATGCACACCGCCGAAGAGGCCGTCGAGATCGTCGAGGCCTTCCTGGCGACGGAGGTCTCGCCGGAGGAGCGGCACGCCCGCCGCGTCCAGCAGCTCCTCGACTACGAGCGCACCGGGACCCCACCGGCGTTGCCGGAGGCCTGATGCCCGAAGGGCACACGCTCCACCGGCTCGCGCGGCTGCACAAGCGCCGGTTCGCGGGCGCCCCGGTCGCGGTGAGCAGCCCGCAGGGCCGGTTCGCCGCCGAAGCGTCCCGTTTGGACGGTCAGGTGTTCGCCGGCGCCGAGGCGCACGGCAAGCACCTCTTCCACGACTACGGCCCGCACGGCATCGTGCACATCCACCTCGGGCTCTACGGCACCTTCGGCGAATCGCCGCTGCCCGCGCCCGAACCGGTGGGCCAGGTCCGGCTGCGGCTGGCCGGCCGGACACATTGGACGGACCTGCGCGGGCCCACCCGCTGTGAACTGCTGGCCCCCGAACAGGCCGACGCGATCAAGGCCCGGCTCGGTCCCGACCCGCTGCGCCGGGACGCGAAACCGGAGCTGGCCTGGGCGCGCATTTCGCGGTCCAAGACGTCGATCGCGGCGCTGCTGATGGACCAGGCGGTGCTCGCGGGGGTCGGCAACGTCTACCGCGCCGAAGTGCTGTTCCGCCACGGCGTCGCGCCGCTGACGCCCGGACGGGCGCTGGACCGCGCGCTGTGGGACGACATGTGGGCCGACCTGGTGACCCTGATGCGCGACGGCGTCCGCGTCGGGCGCATCGACACGGTCCGGCCGGAACACCTGCCGGAGGCGATGGGCCGCGCGGCCCGGGTGGACCGCCACGGCGGCGAGGTCTACGTCTACCGCCGCGCCGGCGAACCGTGCCTCGTGTGCGGGACGCCGGTGGCGAATTCGGAACTGGTGGGGCGCAACCTCTACTGGTGCCCTCGCTGCCAGCCCGCCTGACCCGAGCGCCCCAAATCACGCTGCCCATGCTCTCGCCGGTGATCTTCTTCAACCTGGTGATGGAGGCGATCCACGCCTT
>NZ_JBSGBK010000165.1:0-7535 GCF_053601215.1 Amycolatopsis sp. NPDC004772 | reverse complement strand
GGGGGGGGCGCGCCCCCGCGCCGCGCCCCCGTGCCCCCCCCCCCACCGGCCGTAGTGACAATTCAGGCTTCGGGGTGGTGGGCACTCGCGCCGGGTGCACCTCCGAGCAGAAACCAGCAGACTCCTCTTCGCCGGACCCGAGCTGGCACCCGGGTGGTTGCGTTGGGTGGCGAGTCAGGGTGTGGTGGGGGCCACTTGTGGGTGAAATTTTCGTGAGTGTCATGCTGGGGGCCCGACCATGGCTCCGCACCCGTGGAGCCGGAAGCAGGTGGCCAGATGACCTGGGCCCGACGCAGCGGCAGCTCTCTTGCCAACGACGAAGACAGCCGGATGGGTGTGATCCGGGCCGAAGAGGCCGTCCGGCTCGCCGAACAGAACGATCGGGCCGTCCTCACCGTGGCCGGGCACTCCTCCGACTCGCGGGAATGCGCCGAACTGCTCGCCATGCTCGGGCTCGACGCCGGGATGCGGCACAAAACCGCCTGATCAGACCAGGTCCGCGACGTGGACCACCTTGTTCCGGCCCGTCGCCTTCGCGTGGTACAGCGCGGTGTCCGCCGCGTCGAGCAGGCGCTGCAATGACGTCCCCGCCTCCGGGTACACCGCGATGCCGATCGAGACCGTCAACCCGGTGATCGACAGCTGACCCGCCGGGACCGCCAGCGCGCTGATCGCCCGGCGGATCCGCTCCGCCACCGGGCCGACGTCCGGCCGGGTGATCCCCGGCAGCAGCACCACGAACTCTTCGCCACCGAACCGGCCCACCGCGTCACCGCGGCCGCGGACCGCCGAGATGATCGACTGGGCCACCGCCTTCAACACCGCGTCGCCCGCCAGGTGGCCGTACGTGTCGTTCACCTGCTTGAAGTGGTCCAAGTCCAGCATCAGCAACCCGAACGTCGTGTGCTGGCGGGACGCCGCCGCCAAGGTTCGCTCGGCCACCGCGTGCCAGCCGCTGGTGTTGTACAGACCCGTCTTCTCGTCGCGGTGGGCGGCCACCTCCAGCTGCTTCACCAGCACCGTCCGGTGCAACAGCAGCAACGGCGGGAACACCAGCACCACCAGGCCCGGCAACGTCGCCAGGGCCACCGCGTTCAACGCACCCAGGCAGAGCGTCGCCACCTCGAGGCCGTTGTCCGCCCACGTCCCGAACAGCGCCTCCGGCGTCCGGCCGACTTCGCGGCGGGCCGGGAGGACCAGGAGGGCGTTCACCGCGAAGAACGTCACGCCCGCCGCCGTGATCGCGAACGTTCCCGCCCAGCCGTGGGTCAAGGCCGCGCGGACGTCGGCGAAGCCCGAGGCGCGCAGGACCGACTGGGCCGCGTAACACGACAGCACGATGATCGCCGCGTTGCTGACCGTGCGGGACGCCGGGACCCGCTGCAGGCGGTACCAGCTGCGGATCGCCAGGTGCGTGTAGAGGCCGCCGACCAGGACCGCCAGCAGGAGCGGCGGCAGCAGGAGCACGCCGGCGAACGTCCAGACCGACGTCATGTTGATGTGCGGCGTCCCCGACACGCGACGGCGGATGCGCTCCACGCGGCGGCCCGTCTCCGACTGCACCACCCCGAGGACCAGCAGCACCAGCAGGATCGACAGCGTCCGGCGGTCCACCGCGACCGGCGACGGGCGCAGCGTCAGCACCACCGCCGCCGCCTCGCTGACCAGGCAGTAGGCGATCACCCGCGGGCCCTGGCGCCACAGCGCCCAGTGGCGCGGTGCCACGAGGACGTCACGAATCCGCGGCCCGGTGCGCGGAATCCCGCCCCCGGTCCGCATACTCATGGTGTCCGGCCGGTGACGGAGCCGGTCCGGCCCGGGGTCGTGAAGGGAGGCGCACCATGTG
Organism: Amycolatopsis sp. NPDC004772; assembly: GCF_053601215.1. Taxonomy (NCBI): domain Bacteria; kingdom Bacillati; phylum Actinomycetota; class Actinomycetes; order Pseudonocardiales; family Pseudonocardiaceae; genus Amycolatopsis; species Amycolatopsis sp. NPDC004772. Next base: position 5,689 of record NZ_JBSGBK010000165.1, on the reverse strand, counting down.
CGGTCGCGACAACTGAGGTCATCGCTCCTCCAGCCCGACCCGGCGCCACGCCCTCGCGATCGGCACGGCCACCGCGGCACCCGCCGCCCCGGCCGCGGCGATGGTGTGCGCCGGGCCCAGCACGTCGGCCAGCGCGCCCGCCGCGGCCGCGCCGACGCCCTGCACCGTGATCAGGCCGGCCGAGTTCACGCCGGCGCACTGCGCGCGGTGCTCGTCCGGCACCCGCCGCATGAACGTCACCGTGCCGGTGATGTTGTAGCCCGTCGCCAGCAGGCCGGACGCCGCCAGCAGCACCACCGACGGCACCAGGCCCGGACGGCAGACGAACACCACCAGCGGCAGGCCCGCCGCGATCCCGAGCCAGGCCAGGACGCGCAGCTGCACGCGCTCCGGGATCCACTTGCCGAACACGACGCCGCCGAGCACGCTGCCCGCCGGGTCCGCCGCCATCAGCAGCCCCACCAGCGTCGCGCCCGCGCCGATGCCCGCCGCATACGGCGCGGCCAGCGCCTCCGGCACCACGTAGAACCCGGCCAGCCAGTTGAGCGCCACCAGCGTGCGCAGCGCCGGGTCGCGCCAGATCAGCCGGATGCCCGCGCCGGTCGTGGCGAGCCAGGCGGGCCGGACCGCCTGCGCGATCGCCGCCCGCCGCCGGACGCCGGTGACCAGGAACAAGGCCGACAGCAGGAACGTCGCCGCGTCCAGGCCCAGCGCCGCGGACGGGGTGAGCGCGGCGATCAGCACCCCGCCGCCGGCGAACCCGGCCAGCTGCGCTGCCTGCATCGTCACGTTCCGCAGGGCCATCCCGACGAGGTACCGCTCGCCTTCGAGGACCGACGGCAGCAGCGCCTGCTGGGCCGCCTTGAACGGCCCGCCGAGCGCCGTCATCACGGCGACCAAGACGCACAGGACCCACAGCGGGACGCCGGGGATCGCGATCACCCCGACCAGCGCGGCCCGCGCCAGATCGGTCACGACCATCACGTCGCGGCGCGGCCACCGGTCGCCCGCGCCGGCGAGCAGGATGCCGCCGAGCAGGGACGGCACGTACGTCAGGGCGTAGGTGAGGCCGGTCAGCGCGGCCGAGGAAGTGCGCTGGTAGACGAGCACGGCGAGCGCGACGCGGGCGAGCTGGTCGCCGCCGATCGAAAGCAGTTCGGCGATCCACATCGCCCGGAATTCGGCGACGGCGAGCACCGCACCGAAACCGACCTTCTTCACGCGTGCGTCATCCATCGGTGCCCCTCGAACCCGCTGTTCAGTCAAGGTAATCACCCACCGGAGTGGAATCGAGCCGTTCGGTGACAGTTGCCCCGTTCGCACCAGCCCCGGCGCCCGGACGGCCCGCGACGGCGGTCAGGCCGGGTGGCCGCCGATCCGGGTTGCGCAGAAGGGCCGCGGCGTTCAATATGAAAGCATGTTCAATGAAAATGAACATGTTCGTTCGCTGAACGTGCGGAGTCTCATCCAGGTGGCGCTCGACCAAGCGAGCGAGTACGGCCTCCGCGGCGAGGTGCTCACCGTGGACCACACCGAGCCGCTGGACGCGGTGCTGCGCATCACGACGCGATCAGGAGCCATTCGGACCTACGGCACGGAGGTCAAGCATCGGTTGACGCCTGAGCTGGCCACCAGCATCACCCTGCCTACGCAGCTCCCGCAGCTGCTGGTCACGACCCATGTCAGCGAGCCGGTCGCCGAGCGGCTGCGCGCTCGGGGGATCGATTATCTGGACACCGCGGGCAATGCGCACCTGGCCTGGGGTGATGTCCTGGTCGACGTCCGCGGGCGGCGCAATCCGGTCGTTCCGCGTTCGAGGACTTCCCCTCGGGCAGCCGGGGCCTTCGGCCGTTCAGGTCTTCGGGTGGTGTTCGTCCTCCTCAGCCGGCCGGACCTGATTTCCCGTCCGTACCGAGTCCTGGCCGAGGTGAGCGGGGCCTCGCTGGGGACCGTGAAGGCGGTCATCGATGAGCTCACCGGCGCGGGCTACCTGTACGCCGGGGCGGAAGGCCGCCGGTTGGCCCGCGGTGGTGAGCTGCTCGACCGCTGGTCGGAGGCGTACTCGATCACCTTGCACGCCTCGCTCGCGCTCGGCGATTTCTCGGTGGACGACCTCTCGTGGTGGCGGAACTCGGAAACCGAGATGCGTTCGCTGGGAATCCAGGTGGGCGGCGAGGCCGGCGCCAGTCTCCTGGATCCCCACTTGCGACCCGCGTCGCTCACGCTCTACGTGGAAACCTTCCCGGCGCGGTTCATCGGGCAGCATCGCATGGCTCGAGCCGAAGGCAGGGGGAACGTCCACATCCGGGAACGGTTCTGGCACATGCCGGACCGTGACTCCTGGATCGTTCCTTCCCCCCTGATCTACGCCGATCTGCTGGCTTCCGGAGACCCCCGCCAACGTGAACACGGAGACCGGATTCGGAGCAGTGATGATCGACTTGTCAGCCTCGGCCGATCCTGAGATCGCCCTCACGGCTCGGGTGCTGGTGGGAATCGATGCGGCGGCTCGCGCGGCGGATCTGGACTACCTCGTCGTCGGCGCGACAGCGCGGACGATCCTGTCGATCGGGCTGATCGGACGGCCACCGGCCCGCTCCACCCGGGATGTCGACATCGCCGTCGAAGTCTGCAGCTGGGAGGACTTCGAGCGGTTGGCCGGGCAGCTCGAAAGACATGGCCGAAGTGTGCACAAATTCCTCGTCGACGGCGTGGAAGTCGATGTGGTGCCCTATGGCGGCATCGAGCGGGAAGATCGCACCATCCTCTGGCCGGATGACTTCCGGATGAACGTCCGCGGGCTGAGCGAAGCGGTGCGAACAGCCGAGACCGTTCTGCTGCCGGGCGGGACGGCGATCCGCGTCCCCGCGGTGCCGGCGTTGGCCCTGCTCAAGCTGTTGACCTGGTGGGACCGTCGCGATACGACCACCCGTGACGCGGTCGACCTCGCCGAAATGATCTCCTGGTACTCGTCGGGCGCCTACTTGGACCGCCTTTACGAAGAGCTGGAAGCGTTGGAAGCGAACGAATACGACCCGGCGCTCACCGGCGCCTGGCTGCTGGGATCGCAGATGCCTGCGCTGCTCGACGGAGACGGACGAGAGGTGCTGCTCCGGATCGCGGAGGACCGGGACGCGTTGGGACGGCTGGCCGCCGACGCGCGGGCAATCCGGGCGCCGCAACCGATGCTCGCGCTGGGCGCGGGTATCCGGGAGGCGGCCGGCAGGTGAGCGTCAGGCCGGGTGGCCGCCGATCCGGGTGGTCAGCTCGGCCGCCGTTGCCGCCACTTCCGCCGCGAGGTCCGGCCACCTCTCCGAGCACGGCTCCGCCGCGCAGTGGTGGCGCAAGGTGACGCTGATCGCGGCCAGCGGGCGGGCGCCGTGGTCGAAGACCGGGCAGGCGACCGAGGCGAAGCCGTCGGTGACGTGGCCGTCCTCGACCGACCAGCCCAGGCGGCGTTCCGCGGTGAGCGTTCGGCGCAGTTCGGCCAGTGTGCGCGGGCCGCGGCCGGTGCGGAGGACGAATGCCGAGGCCGCGGGGAACAACGCCCGGACGTGCGGTGCCGGCAGGTGCCGCAGGATCGCCCGGCCGGACGCGGTCAGCTGGGCCGGCAGGCGGACGCCGACCTCGGTCACCAGCGTCTCCGGCCGGGCCGGGCGTTCCTTGATCAGGTACAGCGACTCGTTGCCGTGCAGGACGCCCAGGTGGGCGGTGTGGCCGACGCGGTCGACGAGCTTGCGCAGCAACGGTCCGGCCAGGCGCTCCAGCGGGTCGTGGCGCAGGTAGGCCGAGCCGAGTTCGAAGGCGGCGATGCCCAGGCCGTACCGGCGTTCCGCGGGCAGGTGCACGACGAAACCGGCCGCTTCCAGCTCGCTGAGCAGGTGGTACGTCGTCGACCGGGGGAGCCCCGCCTCGCGGGCGATGGCCGCCGCGGTGACCGGGCCCGGGCGGGTCGCCAGCAGGCTCAGCACCGCCAGCCCGCGGCGCAGCGCGGGGACCTCACTGCTCTCGCCCATGCGCCGAGCTTACGTCTGGGATACCAGACAGAACCACCCGTTGAGGCAACCCACCAGCGGGAAGGACGAGGTCCAATGAGGCCATGCCGGAAAAAGTGCTCCTGGGCCCGGAGCCCCTGACCGCCGCCCAGGTCGTCGACGTCGTCCGGGGCCACGCGCCCGTCGGGCTCACGGACGCCGCCGAGAAGAACCTCGCCGCGACGCGCCAGCACATCGAGAACCTCGCCCACGCCGTCACGCCTACCTACGGCGTCTCGACCGGCTTCGGGGCGCTCGCCACCCGCCACATCCCCGTCGAGAGCCGGACCGCGCTGCAGCGGAGCCTGATCCGCTCGCACGCCGCCGGCGCCGGGCCCGCCGTGGAGCCCGAGGTCGTCCGCGCGTTGATGCTGCTGCGGCTGCGCACCCTCGCCAGCGGATACACCGGCGTCCGCCCGGGCACTGCGCAAACGCTTGCGGCCCTGCTCAACGCCGACATCACACCGATCGTTCACGAGTACGGCTCGCTCGGCTGCTCCGGCGACCTCGCGCCTCTCGCCGCCGTCGCGCTCGCGCTGATGGGCGAAGGCGAAGTGACCTACCGCGGCGAGGTCATGAAGGCAGACGAAGCGCTGAAGCACGCCGGGATCGAGCCGGTCGTCCTCGCCGAGAAGGAGGGCCTGGCGCTCACCAACGGCACCGACGGCATGCTCGGCATGCTCCTGCTCGCCGCTGCCGACCTGCACCGGCTCTTCGACGTCGCCGACCTCACCGCCGCGATGAGCGTCGAGGCCCTGCTCGGCACCGACCGCGCGTTCGCCGCCGACCTCCAGGCCCTGCGTCCGCACCCCGGGCAGGCGAAGTCCGCGGCCCGGATGTGGCAGGCGCTGCAGGGCTCGAAGATCGTCGAAAGCCACCGCGGCCCCGACTGCAACCGCGTCCAGGACGCCTACTCGCTGCGCTGCGCCCCGCAGGTCCACGGCGCCGCGCGCGACAGCCTGACCCACGCCGAGCTCGTCGGCGAGCGCGAGCTGATGTCCGCTGTGGACAACCCGGTCGTTCTCGCCGACGGCCGAGTCGAGTCCAACGGCAACTTCCACGGCGCGCCCGTCGCCTACGTGCTCGACTTCCTGGCCATCCCGATCGCCGACGTCGCCAGCATCGCCGAGCGCCGCACCGACCGGATGCTCGACAAGGCGCGCTCGCACGGCCTGCCGCCGTTCCTGGCCGACGACCCCGGCGTCGACTCCGGCCACATGATCGCCCAGTACACCCAGGCCGCCGTGGTCAGCGAGCTCAAGCGGCTCGCCGTCCCGGCGTCGGTCGACTCCATCCCGAGCAGCGCCATGCAGGAGGACCACGTCTCCATGGGCTGGTCGGCCGCGCGGAAGCTGCGCAAAGCCGTCGACGGGCTGACCACCGTCCTCGCCATCGAGCTGCTGACGGCGGCCCGGGCGCTGGACTTCCGCGCGCCGCTGGAGCCGTCGCCGGTCACCGGCGCGGTGCGCGACCTGCTCCGCACGAAGGTCGCGGGCCCCGGCCCCGACCGGCACCTGGCGCCGGAAATCGCGGCCGCCGAAGAACTCGTCCGCTCCGGCGCCGTCCTCGACGCCGCTCGCCTGTCGTGAGTGGTAAGGCGGGTTAGAACCCGCCTAAGCACACAATCCCGCCCACCAGGATGTCTGTTGTTCCGC
>NZ_JBSGBK010000164.1:0-7555 GCF_053601215.1 Amycolatopsis sp. NPDC004772 | reverse complement strand
GGGGGCGGGGGCCGTCATCGCCGCCTGGCCCGCGCCGGTGGGGGTGCTCTCCTAACGGGGCGCCTGGGCCCGGTGTGTGGTAACGCGGGTTATAACCCGCGTTACCACTCACGAGGGCCAGGATCTCGCGGGCCACGGCGTCGTTCTGGCGGAAGGACAACGCGTTCGTCCGCGGCCGGGTGAAGGCCGCCGCCGAGCGGGCGCTCGTGTGCGGGCCCACCGCGAACCGGTGCGGGTGGGGGCGGCCCGTCCCGTCGAGCAGGCGGGAGTCCGAGACCCGCGTGTGGATGCGGCCCGACGGCAGCGACGCGCCCGTCACCGGGTCCGCCACCGTCTCTTCCGCCAGATCGCCCGCGTCCCGCAGCTGCCGGAGCAGGCCGTCGGCCGCGCGCGTCACGCTCGGTTCCGGCAGCCGCGCCTCGATCAGCGTGCGGGCCTCGACCGTCTCCGGGTGGCTCGCCGACGACGCCACGAAGACGCCGCCCTCCGCCGTCACCCGCATTTCCGCGCCCGCGAAGGAAACGATCCCGGCTTCGTGCAGGGCCAGCAGCTCCTCCAGGCGGCGCGGCGGCGGGCCGCTGGCGTAGTAGGAGAAGAACCCGTGGAACCAGCCGTCCATATCGGACACTTGCGAGGCGGCTCCCAACCGTCCTCTTTGGACGAGAACGGGGAGCTGGGTGTACACCGACAGCAGCGCCATGAAGGCACCCAGGTCCGCGCTGAACTCCTGGTCCGCCCGGCGCGCCAGATCGGCCTCGACGTACTGGCGGAGCTTCTTCCCGAACTCCTCCGCCGTGCCGAACGTGCGGCCCGCCATCGGCCGGTCCAGCCGGTCGAGGTCGAGCCGGTCGGCCTCGGCGGGCACCGCCCGCGCCACGAGGTCACGCATGGCGGGCGAATCCCAGGCCAGGTCGGCGAAGGCGTCGGCGAACACGGCGAAGTCCATCCGGACGCGCTCGGGGTGCCCGGTGAGCAGCTCGCTGTAGTAGCCCCAGGCCAGTTCCTTCGCGATCAGCGGCCAGACGTCGGCGCGGAAGTCGAGGGCTTCCCCGGCCAGCGCGTCCATGGCGTAGGCGTCGAAGAACCTGGGCAGCCGCAACGGTTTCCCGCGCAGCCGGTAGCCGATCTTCGCGTGGTACGGGACGCCGCGCCGCGAGCCGACGTGCAGCACCGGCTCGGCACCGCTCGGGTGGTAGCGGAGGCCGCCGCACGGGAGGTCCTCGAACCGGCCGCCGCGGCCCTCGGTCAGCAGCAGCATCAGGTCGACGAACGCCAGCCCGAACCCCCGCACCAGCACGGTCTCGCCCGGCGCGACACCCGCGTAGTCGACGTCGGCGGTGTAGCCGGCCGGGTAGTACGACAGCCCGTGCCGCGCGGCGAACGCCACCAGCTCGCGCTCCCGCTCGTCGGGTTCGGCGTCGAGGTGACCGACGGTGAAGACGACGGCGTCCGCCACGACCGCCGAGCCGTCGGACAGGCGGACGGTGCGGCCGTCGACCCCGGTCGCGCGGGCCGCGTGCTCGACGACGTCGATGCCCTCCGGCAGGTCCGCGACGACCTGCCGGTACACCCAGGTCAGGTAGGCGCTCTGCAGGCGCCGGGTGGGGAAGTCGAAGGCGTCGAGCCCGGTCAGCTCGGCGACGACGTCGGGTGGCACGTCGGCGGCGAGCCCGCCGTCGCGCACCTTCCGCGCCCACTCCAGCAGCGACGGCCCCGGCCGCACCGGGCCGGCCATCTTCACCGAGTCGTCGGTGAACATCGTGACGTCCTCGGGCATGGAGTTCATCCGCAGCAGCGGCGACTGGTCGTAGCGCCACACCCGGCCGGGCCCCGGCGGGAAGGGGTCGATCAGGTGCACCTCGACCCGGCGGCCGCCGAGCACCTCGCCCGCGTTCGCGCCGAGCCGTTCGAGGACGCCGACCCCGCGGGGTCCGGCGCCCACGACAGCCAGGGTGAACGGCGGGAGATCGGCCACGAACCCGAAGCTACGCCGGGGTTCCGGCACCGGAAGCCCTTCCCACAGGGCGGAACCCATCCACCCCGCGCGCGGCTCCGAAGGCCTGGGGTACACCGGCGAGAGGAGCGAACTTGACCTTCGTCCACCCAGGCGCCCGGGCCTCGATCATCCCGCTCCACCTGCGAATACTTGACAGATGAGCTCGGTTCGCCGCACCGCGTCCATACCGCGCAGGACGTGGTCGGCACGCTCCTCCGGGGCAATTGGGCGATCTTCGCCCACGAATGGGCCGATCCGGACGGGATCGACCCCGAGCACTGGCGGGACGTCGTCGAGGCCGCCGCGGAGGCGGCCGGGGTCGACGTCGAGTTCGTGGTCATCCCGCGCCGGTCCCTGACCGTCGTGTTCAACCGGGCGGCTCCGCCCACCTTCGAGCAGGTCCGCGCCTCGATCGAGGTCGTCGAAGGCGCCCGCGGCCGGCGCTGAAGCCCGCCTCCGTTTCCCCGGTAGCCACCTCGCGCACGCGAGGTGGCTACTTTTGCCCCTGGCGACCGACCAAACGGTACGGAATGATCCATTGGTGACTCCTGAGCCACCGGTCAGACACTGCGGGCTATCGTCTGACCCGTTCGGGAAAGCTCCGTGACACCTTCGATACCGGCGAAAGAACCTAGAGATTTACCAACAGTCACGGGACACTGGCTGAGGTAACTCACGTACCGTGACGGCCTCATGACCGACTGGTCTTCTCGTCACCAGAGGTCATGCGCCGGGCACGGTATGCACAAGAGGTCGGGAGAAAACGCATGGCAGCACCGCCGGATCGCGTCACGTTCCGCGAGGTGTTCGGGATCGCCGAGTTCCGGGCGCTGTGGTTCGGCGAGCTGCTGTCCATCGCCGGCGACCAGCTGGCCAGGGTGGCGCTGTCCATCCTCGTGTTCACCGGCACGAACTCCGCGACGCTCACCGGCCTGACCTACGCCCTGACCTACGCGCCGTCGCTGCTGGGCGGCATCTTCCTGACCGGCTTCGCCGACCGCTTCCCGCGCCGCAGCGTGATGGTGCTCGTCGACCTGCTGCGGGCCGGCCTGATCCTGCTCGTCGCCGTGCCCGGGATGCCGTTCTGGCTGATGTGCGTGCTGGTCGGCGGCGTTTCGCTGGTCAACCCGCCGTTCAAGGCGTCCCAGCTGGCGCTGCTGCCGCAGGTGCTCGAAGGCGACCGGTTCGTCGTCGGGATGGGCATCCGGAGCATGACCGTGCAGAGCGCCCAGCTGCTCGGCTTCGCCGGCGGTGGCGCGCTGCTGATCGCCCTCGACCCGCGCGTGGCGCTGGTCGTCGACGCCGCCACGTTCGTGCTGTCCGCCGTCTTCGTGCGCTTCGGCGTCCGCGCCCGGCCGGCCGCGGCGAGCGGCGAGCAGCGCAAGTCCTTCTTCGCGACGCTCGGCGGCGGTGGCCGGACGGCGTTCGCGAGCGGGCCGCTGCGGACGCTGGTGCTGTTCACCTGGCTGATGGGCCTGCTGCCGGTCTACGAGGGCATCGCCGCGCCGTACGTCACCGCGTCCGGCGGCGGCCCGGAGACGATCGGCCTGCTGCTCGCGGCCGACCCGATCGGCAGCGTCATCGCGACCTTCGCCTACACGCGCTGGGTGCCAGCGCGGCTGCGGCCGAAGCTGATCGGCCCGCTGTCCGCGCTGTGCGCCGTGCCGCTGCTGCTCTGCTTCCTGAACCCCGGCCCGGTCTCGTCGATCGTGCTGTTCATCATCTCCGGCGGGCTGGGCACGGTCTGCCTGCTCCAGGCGACCGCGTCCCTGACCCTGGCGGTGCCCGACGAGCAGCGGGCGCAGGTGATGGGCCTGTCCAACACCGGCCTGACCACGATGATGGGCATCAGCCCGCTGATCGGCGGCGTCCTGGCGGATCAGCTGACCCCGCACGGCACGGTGGGCATCTTCGGCGTCGCCGGGATCGTGCTCACCCTGCCGCTGGCGGTGCTGTGGGCCCGGGCGCTGTCGGGCGAGCCGGATCGATGGATCGACAAAGAAGCCGCACGCGCCGAACATGCTTGACATGCCCCGCGCGTGGGCTCGACCTGCGCGACCTTGCGGTGCGCTGTGCGGTCACTGTTCTTTGCCGCGCATCGCTGGCCACCTCTCGTTCCGGTGTCAAAGAAAAAGTACACACCGAAAGCCCTTGTGGACAGCAGGCGAACGGTCTGAAACTGTCCGTGAGTACTTTGTCACCGTACAACCACGCAAGGGTCTGGGGGAAAAATGGTCACATCGGGGGAACAGCACGGCCAAGACTTGATTTCTCGCGTACGGGGCTGGGCACTGTGGACCCGCCCCCGCGACTGGATCATCGCGACGCTGACCGCGATCACGGTCATGCTGAGCTGGACGGCCGTTTCGCTGTTGACCGTGCCGGTCACCGTCGCGCAGCTGGGCACGTTTGCGCTGCTCACAGCCTTGGCCGTGGCGCAGACGGAGGTCAGCAGGCGGCTCGAGCGGCAGCGCCGCATCCTCAGCAACGGGCCCTACATCTCGATGACTTCGGTGTGGCTGCTGCCCGCCGGCCTGCTCCTGCCGGCCCAGTTGATCGCCGCGCTCGGCGTCGTGCTGTACGTCTACTTGGCGTTCCGTAGTTGGTCCGGCACCCGTCCGGGTGAATTTCACCGCGTGGCCGCGAACGCCACCACGATGATCTTGTCGGCCTTCTCCGCGGGTGTCGTCGGTCACATGACCATCGGCAGCGGCGTGGCGACGGTGACGCTGGCCGCGCTGGCCTTCTTCACGGTCAACACCGCGCTCACCGGCCTCGGCCTCTACCTGGCCGACCCGAAGAACGCGACGCCGGTGTCCTGCCTCGGCAACATGGACGACAACCTGCTCGAACTGTCCACTCTGTGCGTGGGCGCGCTGCTGGTGATGGTGCTCAACGAAGAACCGCTGCTGTCGGTTCTTGTCATCCTGCCGCTGTACGTGCTGCAGCGGTCCGTGCTGATCAAGCGGCTGGAAGAGCTGGCCACCACGGACCAGAAGACGCAGCTGCTCAACGCCACCACCTGGCAGGACGGCGCGCAGCGCGAGATCTCGCGCGCGGAGCGGGAGAACGGCAGCTTCGGCGCGATGATGATCGACCTCGACCACTTCAAGCGGATCAACGACACCTACGGGCACCTCGCGGGGGACGACGTGCTCAAGGCGGTCGCCGCGGTGGTCAAGCAGGAGACGCGGGCGCACGACCTGGTCGGCCGGTTCGGCGGCGAGGAGTTCGTCGCGCTGCTGCCGTCGACGTCCAAGGAGGATGCGATCGTCACGGCGGAGCGGATCCGGCAACGGGTCAGCGAGCTGATCATCAGCACCACGACCAACGAAGGCGCGGCCGTCGACATCGAACGGCAGACGGCGTCCATCGGCGTCGCCGCCTACCCGCTCGACGGCGCGTCCATCGAGGAGGTGATGGCGTCCGCCGACGCGGCCGTGTACGCGGCCAAACACGGCGGACGCAACCGGGTGGTGGGCTCGGCCGCGGCGGCTCTCGCCGCGGCTTAGCTACCGCAATCGGTCGATGACGTCGCTCGCCTTGGTCTGCAGGCGGGCGACGCCACCCACGGTGAACTCGGTGAGCAGGTCGATCAGGGCGTCCTGGTCCGGCGGCTCGCCGTCCCAGGTGGCCTGGACCAGTGACTCGGTCATCGCGAAGAAGAGCGTGACGAGCGCGCGGTCCGCGCGGCCGGAGTCGATGCCGTGCGCGGCCCACCGCTTGCGGGCGGCCTCGGCGTAGACGACGGCCAGCCTCTCCCTCAACCGGGTGAGAGCGGGGTCGCCCGCGCGCTCGGCCGCGCGGAGCACGCCGTAGCCCTCGGGGTGGTCGGCGACGAAGGTGACCATGTTCGCGTAGTTGGCCCGCGCCCAGGCCCGCAGGCCGGGCTGCGTGTCGGCCACGGCCGGGCTCGCGATGGCGGCGAAGGCGCTTTCCTCGGTCGCGGCCACCACCTCGGCGAACAGCGTCGCGCGGTCACCGAACTGCTCGTAGACGGCTTGGCGCGAGACGCCGGCTTCGCGCGCGATCTGCTCGATCGTCGCGCCCTGCATCCCGTGCTGCGCGACGACCTTCGCCGTCGCCTGCAGCACGCGGGCGCGCTGCTCGGAAACCGGGAGCTTGCGCGGCCGCCCGCGCGGGGCCGGGCTTGACATTGTGGTCCACCTCACGTGATTCTTTTTTCGACACCTCTGTCTGAAAAGGTGTCACCCGCGCGCACTCGACCTGCTCAACGAGGAGCAAGCATGCGTATCTTCCCCCGCCGCGCCCTCTCCGCGGCCGTCGCCACCGTTTCCGTTCTGGCCCTGGCGACGCTCGGCCCGCCTCAGGCCTCCGCCGCGTCCTTCTACGATCCCCCGTCCCCCCTTCCCGCCGGAAGCAACGGCGACGTCATCCGGCACGAGACGTCGACGTTCTACATCGACCCGATCCAGCTGATCAAGGCCGACGCGAACGTGCAGCGGATCATGTACCGCAGCACCGACACGCACGGCTCGCCGATCGCCGTGACCGGCACGGTGCTGACGCCGCGGTCGGCGTGGCACGGCGCCGGCGTGCGCCCGATCGTTTCCTACGCCGTCGGCACCCAGGGCGAGGGCGACGACTGCGCCCCGTCGAAAGCGCTTGCGGCGGGCTTCGAGTACGAGGGTCCGTTCATCGCCGGGCTGCTGACGTGGGGGTACGGCGTCGTCGTCACCGACTACGAGGGGCTGGGTACGCCCGGGGACCACACGTACGTCAACCGCGCGTCGGAGGGCCACGCCGTGCTCGACGCGATCCGCGCGGCGCAGCGGCTGCCGGAGGCGGGGCTCCCGGACGACGGCCCGGTCGCGATCGCCGGCTACTCCCAGGGCGGCGGCGCCTCGGCCGCGGCAGCGGAACTGCAGCCGAGCTACGCGCCCGAGCTGAAGCTGAAGGGCGCGTACGCCGGGGCGGTGCCGGCGGACCTCGCCGAAGTGGCCAAGAACCTCGACGGCCACTACGCGGTCGGGTTCCTCGGGTTCGCGCTGGTGAGCATGAACTACGCCTACCCGGAGCTGAACATCCCGGCGCTGCTCAACGCGCGCGGGAAGCAGCTGTTCGAGCAGGTCCGGACCGAGTGCACGGTGGAGGCGATCGCCGCGCACGCGTTCACGCAGTCCTCGACGCTGACCAGCGACGGCCGCTCGCTCGTCGCCTACCTCGGCGAGGAGCCGTACCGGTCGCGGGTGGCCGAGCAGAAGATCGGGTCGCTGAAGCCGACGGCACCGGTGCTGATCGTGCACAGCGCGCTCGACGACATCGTGCCCTACGCGCAGGACCGCGACCTGGGCCGGACGTGGTGCGGCAAGGGCGTGAAGGTGCAGTTCAGCACGTCGCTGGTGCCGACGCACGTGCTCGGCGCGGTGCGGGCGTACCCGGAGGCGTTCGCCTGGCTCGAGGGCCGGTTCGCCGGCCTCCCGGCGCCGGTCAACTGCGGCTGGTTCTGACCGCGTCGTGAGTGGTGTTGGGGGGTTGGAACCCCCCGGACAAAAACCACCCCGGGGGGGCGGAAAGCCGGGGGGTGGAGCGGGGGGC
>NZ_JBSGBK010000163.1:0-7726 GCF_053601215.1 Amycolatopsis sp. NPDC004772 | reverse complement strand
CTGGTGCTCATCTACCTCACGGTCACCGGTTGACCCACGGAACGGGGTAGCGGCCATGGCCTGGATCTTCGCCCTCAACGCCGAATGCGGGGAGCCGGCCGGTTCCGCTCGCCGTAAGCGTCAGCCGACGAAACGGGCGATCGAAGCCGCCAGGGATTCGGCGTCGACGCCGAACAGGCGGTCGTGTTCCTCGGCCGTTCCGTAGACGCGGGCCTCGCGGTCGCGCCACGTTCCGAACGACCTCAGGCGGTGGGGCACGTCGGCCAGCGCTTCGGTCACCTCGAACGCCGACGTCCCGCGCAGGTACGGCTCGACCAGGACCACGTTCGGGGCCGCCGCGTTCACCGCCGCGCGGAGGCCCGCGTGGTCGAACGGGCGGATCGTCGAGGCGTACAGCACCGTGACGTCCGCCGTGGCCGTGGCGGCCAGGACCTGGTCCAGCACCGGGCCGACGGCGATGACGACGCCCTTGCCGCCCTGGCGCAGCACCGTGAACTCGGCCGACACCGGCACCGACTCGGTGTTCGCGCGCTCGGACAGCCGGACGTAGACCCGGTTGTCGCCGGCGATGGCCTTGGCCAGCAGCGGAGCGACCTCGTCCTCGTGGCCCGGCACGTGCACCGTCCAGCCGGGCAGCGTGTCCAGCAGGGCCACGTCGCCCGGTGCCTGGTGGGTGCGGCCCCACGACGGGTCGTCGTAGGACGCGCCCACGCTGACCAGGACCGCACCGACGTCCTGGTGGCCGAGGCCGATCTTGATCTGCTCGAACGGCCGCTCGACCAGGAACGGCGCGTACGTGTGCACCACCGGCCGCTGACCGGCGAGCGCGAAGCCGCCGGCGATGTCGATCATCGCCTGCTCGCGGATGCCGAAGTTGAGGACGCGGTCCGGGTACTCCTTCTTCACGTCCCAGAAGAACCACGACGAGATGTCCGCGGTCAGCATGACCACCCGCGGGTCCGTGGCGAGGGACTCGATCACCGTCTCGGCGAAGACCGTCCGCATCTGCTTCCTGGTCACCTGGGCGGTCATGCGCCGGCCCCTTCCTCGATCGGGAGGATCTCCGCGACGACGGCGCGCGGCCGCCCGTCGGTCTCCCCGGTCAGCGCCTTCTCCAGCGCGTCGTGGTCGCGGCCGTCGACCGTGGTCGCGGCCCAGCCCTCCAGCTCGAAGCGCGCGGCGATGCCACCCGGCCAGCCGAGGCTGGCCGTCTTGTTGTCGATGACGATCGCGGTGAGGCGGTCGAGCCCGAGCCGGCCGGCGATGGACATCGTCTCGTGGTTGCTGCCCTCGTCGAACTCGCCGTCGCCCATCAGGACGAACACGCGGGCGTCGCGGCCCTGGGCGCGCAGCCCGAGCGCGGTTCCGACGCCGAGCGGGAGGCCGTGGCCGAGGGAGCCGCTGCTGATCTCCACCCCGGGCGCCAGGTTGCGGTCTGGGTGCATGCCCAGCGGCGAATCCCACTGCCGCCAGGTGTCCAGCGTCTCCGGCTCGAGGAAGCCCTTCGCGGCAAGCACCGCGTAGTAGGCCATCGGGCCGTGGCCCTTGGAGAGGTAGAACCGGTCGCGGTCGGGGTCGTCGATGTTCGACGGCGACACGTTGAGCACGCGTTCGTAGAGCACCCAGATCGCGTGCAACGTCGACGCCGCGGCCCACCCGTGCTTCTCGTCCCCCGTCATCCGGCCGAACAGGCCGCGGAGGTTCTCTTCGGTCATCTGCATGGTTTCGGGCTTCCTCACTCGGGCTTGCGCGCGGTCAGCAGGACGTAGCCGAGCGACGGCTCGTCGCTGAAGGCGCGGAACCGGCCGAGCGTCACCTCGAACTGCGCGGCCTCGATGTGCTGCAGCGCCTGCTCCCGCAGCGCCTCGAACCGCTCCGCCGCCTTGGCCCACGACGGCCGGGTGAACTCGCTGACGTCCTCGGCCGATTCGGGCTCGAGGCCGGCTTCGCGCAGGTGGGCCTGGTACTCCTCGAGCGAGACGACCGACACCACGCCCTTGCCGACCTCGGCGACGCGCTCGCGGTCGGCCTCCAGTCCGGCGGGACCCGGCACGAGCAGGAAGTCGCCGAGCGCCAGGCGCCCGCCCGGCCGCAGCACGCGGGCCGCCTGGCGGATCACGTGCCAGCGGTCCGGCATGTGGTGCAGCGACTCCAGCGCCCAGACGAGGTCGAACGAGCCGTCCTCGTAGGGCAGTTCCATCGCGTCGGCGTACTCGAAGACGACCCGGTCGTCCACGTCGGCCTTGTACGCGCGGTCGTTCGCGCGTTCCACCTGCTTCTCGCTGATCGAGATGCCGGTGACCATGACGTCGTTCGCGACGGCCATCCGGATCGCCGGCTCGCCGTTGCCGCAGCCGATGTCGAGCAGGCGGTCGCCCGCCCGCAGCGGCAGCATCGCGGACAGCCGGTCGGTCAGCCGGGTGGTGGCCTCTTCGAGCGTCGCGGACTCGTCGTCCCAGTACCCGTGGTGCAGATTTTCGCCCCAGAGCTGGTCGAGCAGGTCCGCGAAAGCGTCGTAGCCCTGGCCAATCTCGTTCGGAGTCGGCTTCGTCACCAGTACCCCTAAGCATCGTTTCGCGTGACCGCGTGTCGATCAACGCCTGGCCTGCAAGGTCTTGGGCGAGAGTAGGTGAGGCCGGGCCGGCCGGGCATCCCTCGTTCTGATAGCATCGCGGCGCACCCCGACCGTCCACAAAGGACGTGGGACCGCAGCACTGTCAGGTTGGGGGATGCTCAACCGGGCCGCCCTTCCCTACCGTCCGAATCCGGGCCCGCCGCGCACGCGAGCGGGACCGCCCGCGTCGGCACCAGGAAGGGATGGCCATGACCGCCACCGCCAAGCCTTCGGCCAAGCCGGTCGACCTCTTCTCACCGGAAGTGGTCGCCGACCCGTTCGGCTGGTACGCGCGGTTGCGCGAGGAGCCGTTGCCCCACACCGGGACGCTGAACCTCGGCACCATGATGGGCGGGCCGGACATGTGGCTGGCCACCCGCTACGAGGACGTCCTCACGGTCCTCACCGACCCGCGCTTCCTCACCAACCCGCCGGAAGACTCGCCGCTGGCCGACATCCGCGACGGCGTCTTCAAGGCGATGAACTTCCCCGAAGACCTCATCCCGTGGATGGCGAACAAGCTCAACACCGCCGACGGCGAGGACCACACGCGGCTGCGCAAGCTGGTCTCGTACGCGCTGACCGCGCGCCGGGTCAACGCGCTGCGCCCGCGCGTCGAGAAGATCACCGAGGACCTGCTCGACAAGATGGCGGAGCAGGGCAAGGACGGCTCGCCGGTCGACATCGTCGAGGAGTTCTGCTTCCCGCTGCCGGTCACGGTCATCTGCGAACTGGTCGGCATCGACGAGCCCGACCGCGCCGCCTGGCACGCCTGGGGCAACGCCATGGCGACCATGGACGCGCCGAACATCCCGCCCGCGCTGCGCCACTGCATCGCCCTCTCGCGGGAGCTGATGGCCCGCCGGCGCGTCGAACCGCAGGACGACCTGGTCACCGCGCTCGTGCAGGCCCAGGCCGAGGACCCGGGCCGGGTGTCCGACGACGAGATCGTCGGGATCCTGTTCAGCCTGGTCACCGCCGGGCACCAGACGACGACCTACCTGATCGGGAACTCGGTGCTGTTCCTGCTCGAGCACCCCGACCAGCTCGCGCGGCTGAAGGCCGAGCCGGAGCTGTGGGCGCAGGCCGTGCGCGAGCTGCAGCGGCTGGGCCCGCTCCAGTTCACGCAGGCGCGGTTCCCGTCGGAGGACGTCGAGCTCGGCGGCGTCACGATCCCGCGGGGGACGCCGGTCGCGCCGCTGCTGCTGGCCGCCAACACCGACCCGCGCAAGTTCGACGAGCCGGACAAGCTGATCGTCGACCGGCTGAGCGTCACCAACGAGATGCACCTGTCCTTCGGCAAGGGCATCCACCGCTGCCTGGGCCAGCACCTGGCCTACCAGGAGGCCGAGGTGGCGCTGCACGGGCTGTTCACCCGGTTCCCGGACCTGGCCCTCGCGGTGCCGCGCGAAGAGATCCCGTGGATCCTGCGGCCGGCGTTCACCCGGACCAAGACGCTCCCCCTGAAGCTCGTTTAGCCCGAAAGGCAGCACCGCCGTGCACCGACCAGACACCGAGAAGTGGTTGCGCCGTTTCGAGCGGGCCCCGGACGCGCGGGCACGGCTCGTGTGCCTGCCGCACGCCGGTGGTTCGGCCAGCTTCTTCTTCCCGCTCGCCAAGGCCCTCGCTCCCGCGGTGGAGGTCCTGGCGGTCCAGTACCCGGGCCGTCAGGACCGGCGCCACGAGCCGCCCGTCGACAGCATCGGCGGGCTGACGAACCGGCTGCTGGAGGTGCTGCGCTCGGTCGACGACCGGCCGCTGGCCCTGTTCGGGCACAGCATGGGCGCGATCATCGGCTACGAGGTGGCGTTGCGGATGACCGACGCCGGGCTGCCCGCGCCGGTGCACCTGTTCGCGTCCGGGCGGCGGGCGCCCTCGCGCTACCGCGACGACGACTTCCGCGGGGTGTCCGACGACCGGCTCGTCGCCGAGCTGCGGAAGCTCGGCGGGTCCGACGCGGCCATGCTGGCCGACCCCGAACTGCTCGCCATGGTCCTGCCCGCGATCCGCAGCGACTACCGCGCGGTCGAGACCTACCGGCACGAACCCGGGCGCCGGCTGGACTGCCCGGTCACGGTGTTCACCGGCGACCGCGATCCGCGGGTGTCGGTCGAGGAGGCCCGGGCCTGGGAAGAGCACACCACCGGGCCGGCGGACCTGCGGGTGCTGCCGGGCGGGCACTTCTTCCTGGTCGACCAGGCCGCGCCGATCATCGCCACGGTGACGGAGAAGCTGGCCGGCCCCGCGCTGACCGGATCCACCGGGAGGACTTCGTGACCCGAGCCGCGGTCCGGCGGGCGCTGGCGCCCAGCGAGAGCGTTCACGCCGCCCGGGAGGCCTACATCGGCTACACCGTGCGCGCCGAAGGGCGGCTCGACCCCGAGGCGCTGACCACGGCGTTCGCCGCGGTCTGCCGCGCCTACCCCCAGCTCTCGGCCCGGGTGGAGTTCACCGGCGAGGGCGCGGTGCTGACGGAGTCGGACGCGCAGCCGGAGGTCCGGTTCGCCGACGGCGACCCGTCCCGGCCACTGGCGGGCTTGGACCTCGACCAGAGCCGCTCGCTGAGCGCGCTCAACGTCGTCCGCGACGGCGAGGAAGCCAGCGTCTGCCTGGCGATCCAGCACAGCGTCGCCGACGCCCACCACGCCACCGCGATCCTCGCGGCCCTGTGGTCCAGCTACACCGACGTCGTCGAAGGCGTGCCGCTCGACCTGGGCCGGCAGCCGTACCCGCGGTCGCTGGAAGACCTGCTGGCCGACCGCGGCATCCACTCGAGCGGCCCGGCGACCCCGCTGGCCCCGCCACCGGCGGCGAGCCGGCCGGACCCGGTCGTCCGCCACGTCGTCCAGCACCGGCTGACCGAAGCCGAATCGACGGCGCTGGCGAACCTCGGCCACCGCGAGAAGGTGACGATCAACGGCCTGGTGTCGGGCGCGGTCCTGCTCGCCGAGGCCGAGCTGCGCGACATGCCGCTGACCGACCTCGTCTACCGGTACTCGGTGAACCTGCGCGGCAGGCTGACCCCGCCGGTCGGCGCGACCGAGGGCACCAACGTGCTCGGCGGGGTCGCCTTCCAGGTGACGGACGGGATCGCGCACGACGCCGTCTCGATCGGCCGGGCCATCGGCGAGCAGCTGCGGGCCGGCCTGGCCGACGGGTCCGTGCAGCGCAGCATCCTGGACATGTTCAGCAAGCCCGCCGCCACCAAGCCGTGGGACCCGAAGCTCGCGCTCGCCGTGGTCAGCATCATGAACTGGGGCGTCGCCCCGCCGATGCGCACCCCGGACGGCCTGCGGCTGACCAACCTGCACTCGGCGTCCCGGATGCGGGAGACCATCGCGCTCGGCGGCTACGTGCTGAGCACGTTCGGCGGCCGGGTGGGCATCGACCTGGGCTGGCCCGAAGGCGATCCGTCGCTGCCGCAGCGCGTCGGCTGCC
Source organism: Amycolatopsis sp. NPDC004772 (assembly GCF_053601215.1). Taxonomy (NCBI): domain Bacteria; kingdom Bacillati; phylum Actinomycetota; class Actinomycetes; order Pseudonocardiales; family Pseudonocardiaceae; genus Amycolatopsis; species Amycolatopsis sp. NPDC004772. The sequence continues at coordinate 1,674 of NZ_JBSGBK010000163.1, read as the reverse complement.
TGCGCGAACGGCTGGCCCGCCTGACCCGCGACCTGTGAGGTGCTCGTGACGGACACGGACGTCGTCATCGTCGGCAACGGCCCGATCGGCGCCACCCTGTCGGTGCTGCTGGCCCAGCGCGGCTGGCGGGTGACGGTGCTCGAGCGCCGGCCCCGGCCGTACCAGCTGCCGCGGGCGACCAGTTTCGACGGCGAGACCGCGCGGCTGCTGGCCGCCACCGGCATCGGCCCGGACCTCGGGCGGATCACCGCACCGGCCAACGGCTACCAGTGGCAGACCGCCGACGGGCAGGCGCTGCTGGACATCGCCTTCACCACCGAAGGTCGCTACGGCTGGCCGGACGCGAACACCATGCACCAGCCGGCGCTGGAGGAGCTCATCGCGGCGCGGGTCCGGGACCTGCCCGGGATCACCGTGCTGCGCGGGCACGAAGTCGTGGCCATCGCCGACGGCGACGCGCTGGTCCAGGTGACCGCGACCGACGCCGACGAGGTGTCACGGACCATCTCGGCGCGGTGGGTCGTGGGCTGCGACGGCGCCAACAGCTTCGTGCGTGAGCACCTCGACGTGCCGGTGACCGACCTCGGCTTCTCGTACGAGTGGCTGCTCTGCGACGTCCAGCTGACCGAGCCGCGGGAGTTCGTCCCGACGAACGTGCAGATCTGCGACCCGGCGCGGCCCACGACGCTGGTGGGCAGCGGGCCCGGCCGCCGTCGCTGGGAATTCATGCGCCTGCCGGGCGAAAGCGCGGCCGAGCTGAACAAGGACGAGACGGCGTGGCGGCTGATGGCCCCCTACGGCGTCACGCCCGAGACCGCCACCCTGCTGCGCAGCACCACCTACATCTTCCAGGCGCGGTGGGCCGACCGGTGGCGGGTGGGGCACGTCCTGCTCGCCGGCGACGCGGCGCACCTGATGCCGCCGTTCGCCGGGCAAGGCATGTGCTCCGGCATCCGCGACGTCACCAACCTGGCGTGGAAGCTCGACCTCACGCTCCGCGGCCTGGCCTCGGAGTCCCTTTTGGACAGTTACGGGGACGAGCGCCGGGAGCAGGCCCGGGAGGCCATCCTGGCGTCGGTGCAGCTGGGCCGGGTCATCTGCGTGACGGACCCGGCGGCGGCCGCCGAGCGGGACGCGACCGTGCTGGCCAACCGCCGCGGCAAGCCGGCGGGCCGGCCGGAACCGGCGAAACCGCTGACCGGCGGGCTGCTCCACGACAGCCCGGGTGCGGGTGTGGTGGTGCCGCAGGGCCGGGTGCGGGTGGGCGCGGCGACCGGGCTGTTCGACGACGTCGCCGGCCGGGGTTTCGTGCTGCTGACCACCGAGGCGGCCGGCTCGGACTTCCTCGCCGAGCTGGGGACGCACGTCGTCCGGCTCGACGAGGGGGTGGACGTCGACGACGTCTACCGGCCGTTCCTGGCCCGGTTCGGGGCGACGTCGGTGCTGGTGCGGCCGGACTACCACGTCTTCGGCACGGCCGGCCCGGGCGGGCTCGACGCCCTGGTGGACGCCCTGCGAAACAGCCTGCGCACCGCTGTGGTCACCATGTCGTGAGTGGTAAGGCGGGTTCTAACCCGCCTTACCACAAACGACAGAGCGGGCTGGGTGAGAAGATGGGCCAGGCCGCCCACAGGGGGGGGAGCGCCACCCGCCGGGAGTTGGGGGGGGGCAAGA
>NZ_JBSGBK010000162.1:0-7740 GCF_053601215.1 Amycolatopsis sp. NPDC004772 | reverse complement strand
GGGGCCCCCCGCCGCCCCCCCCCGCCCCCCCCGCCGTCCCCCCCCCCCCTCCGCCCGGCGTGTGTTTGTGTTTTGGGGAGTTTAACCCGCCTTACCACTCACGACAGCCGCGGCAGACCGTGTCCGTTTCGTAGCCCGCGGGGTCTCCAGGTGGGGGTGTCCGGGAGCCACGTCTGAACGCAGGATGACCGCCACCGACCGTGACTCACGTCACACGAGCGGAGGAGGCCTCTTGCGTTCCGGAGTGAGTCCGTGCTGACCGTGCGTGGCCTGCGGGTGCGGTACGGCCGGTCGACGGCCGCCCTGCACGGGATCGACCTCGACGTCTCCGCCGACGGCGTGCTGGCCGTGCTGGGCAGCAACGGGGCCGGGAAGTCCACTTTGCTCCGGGCCGTCTCCGGCACCCTCCGGATGCACCGGGGCGCGATCGACGCCGGCGAGATCCGCTACGCCGGCCACGCGCTCGGCAAGCTCGACCCCGCCCGGATCGTCCGGCTCGGCGTCGTCGGCGTGCCCGAAGGGCGGCAGGTGTTCGCCCGGATGACCGTCGAGGAGAACCTGCGGGCCGGCGGCATCGGCGCCCGGACCGCGGCCGAGCGGGCCGGCGCACGCGAGCGGGTCGGCGAGCTGTTCCCGGTGCTCACCGAACGCGCCAAGCAGCGCGCGGGCCTGCTGTCCGGTGGCGAGCAGCAGATGCTGGCCATCGGCCGGGCGCTGATGTCCGCGCCGAAGCTGCTGCTGCTCGACGAGCCGTCGCTGGGCCTCGCGCCGAAGGTCGTCGAGCAGATCGGCCGGACCATCCGCGAAATCCACGACCAGGGCACCGCCGTCGTGCTGGTCGAGCAGAACGCCGTGATGGCACTGAACGTCGCCGACCACGCCGTGGTCCTCGAAGTGGGCCGGGTGGCGCTGGCCGGGACGGCGGCCGAGCTCGCCGCCAGCCAGGACGTCCAGCGGCTCTACCTCGGCGGGCACGCCGAATCGCCGGAAACCGCCGAAGCCGAGGCGGAGACCGCACGTCGGAGCCTGGCGGGCCGGACCCTGTCGAGGTGGGCCGGATGACGCCGCCGGAGCTGCGCGTCGAAGCCGTTTCGCTCCGATTCGGCGGGATCCGCGCGCTCGACGACGTGAGCTTCACCGTCACCCCCGGTTCGCTGCACGCGCTGATCGGGCCGAACGGCGCCGGGAAGTCCAGCTGCTTCAACGTGATCAGCGGCCTCTACCGGGCCGGCAGCGGGCGGGTGCGGCTCGGGGACACCGACCTCACCGGGCTCGCGCCGCACAAGCTGGCCGGGCTCGGTGTCGGGCGGTCCTTCCAGAACGCGGCCCTCTCCCCCGGCTCGACCGTGCTGGACAACGTCATGCTCGGCCGGCACGCGCTCACCCGCGGCGGGTTCCTCGAAGTCGGGCTGCGGCTGCCGTGGACGGTCCGCGCCGAACGCCGGCACGCCGAGCGCGCGCGGGAGATCTGCGCGTTCCTCGGGCTCGAAGCGGTCGTCGACGCTCCGGCCGGGGCGCTCCCCTACGGCGTCGTCAAGCGTGTCGACCTCGCCCGCGCGCTGGCCGTCGAGCCGGTGCTGCTCCTGCTCGACGAGCCGGCGGCCGGGATGAACGCGGCCGAAACCGCCGAGCTGGCCGGCACGATCAGCGGGATCCGGGCCGAGCTCGGCATTTCGATCCTGCTCGTCGAACACGACATGGGCCTGGTGATGGGCATCGCCGACCGGGTCACGGTGCTCGACTTCGGCCGGCGCATCGCCGACGGCACCCCGGCGCAGGTCCAGTCCGACCCGGACGTCGTCAAGGCCTACCTGGGCACGGAGGCAGTGTGAACACTTTCCTGCAGCTCGTGGTGAACGGCCTCGGCAAGGGCGCGGTGTTCGCGTTGCTGGCGCTGGGCTTCGTGATCATCTTCAAGGCCACCGAGGTGGTCAACTTCGCGCACGGCTCGCTCGTGCTCTTCGGCGGCTACCTCGTCGTGGTGTCGAAGGACGCGCTGGGCTGGGCCGGCGCGTCGCTCGCCGGGATCGTCTCGGCCGGGCTGCTCGGCCTGCTCGTCGAGCGGCTGCTGCTGTCGCGCTCCCGGCACGCCGACGCGAACAGCCTGGCCCTGCTCACCATCGGCGTCGACGTCATCGTCACCGAGGAGATCGTGCGCCGCCTCGGCGTCACGCTGCCCTTCCTCGGCGACGCCTGGGACGCGAAGCCGTTCCGGCTCGGCGGGATCACGCTGTTCCGCACGCACCTGGTCGCGCTCGCCGTCGCGGCGGTGCTGATCACGGCGTTCTGGCTGGCCTTCAAGTACTCGAACTGGGGCGTGGCCATGCGGGCGCAGGCGGAGAACCGCGAAGCCGCCGCGCTGATGGGCATCCGCAGCTCGCGCGTCACCGCGACCGCGTGGCTGGTCGCCGGCCTGCTCGCCGGGGTGGCCGTGCTGTTCATCGCGACGCAGGACTTCTCCGGCGCCGGGCTCTCCCGCGGGACGCACTCGATCGCGCTGGCCGCCTTCCCCGCGGCGATCCTCGGCGGCCTCGACTCGACGGCGGGCGCGGTCGTCGGCGGCCTGGTCGTCGGGATCGTGGAAGCGCTGTCGGCGCAGTACGTCTCGTTCGACTTCTCCAAGAGCGCGGTGTTCCTGGTGATGCTGGTGGTCCTGGTGGTGCGGCCTTCGGGGCTGTTCGGCACGAGGGAGCGAACGCGTGTCTGACCAAGCCGTGTCCGAAGTGGACACCCCACCCGAAACGGCCGCGCCGCCACGCCCACGCCGCCGCCCGGCGCGGCTGGTCCGCCGGGTCGGCTCACTCGCGCTGCTGATCGTCCTGCTCGCCCTGCCGCTGTACCTCGACGCGGCGTGGCTCAAGGCCGGGCAGTACATGATGATCGGCGGGGTCGGCGCGATCGGGCTGACGCTGGTGGTCGGCCAGGCCGGGCAGCTTTCCCTGGCCCACGCGTTCTTCCTGCTCGCCGGCGGCACGGCCTACACCGTCCTCTCCGGACCGGCCGGGGACGAGCGGGTGGTCGGCTTCGGTCTCGACCCCGGCCTCTCGCTGCTCGGTGCGGTGGTCGTCGCGGCCCTGCTCGGCCTGGCTTTCGCGCCGGTCGCCGGCCGGCTGCGCGGGATCTACCTCGGCGTCGCCTCGCTGGCGCTCGTCTTCCTGGGACTCTACTTCGGACAGTCCGCGGAGGAGCTCACCGGCGGGACGTCGACCGGGCGCGCGCCGGCACCGTTCTCCCTCTTCGGCTTCCCGTTCACCAACGACGGGCCGGAGATCACCCTGCTCGGCGTGCCGATCCGGCAGGCCGAGCGGATGTGGTACCTGTTCTTGCTGCTCACCGTGCTGGCGTTCGTGATCGCCCGCGGCGCGGTCCGCGGGCGGGTCGGCCGCTCCTGGCGGGCGGTGCGCGACAACGAAGCCGCGGCCGCGGTGATGGGCGTCAGCGTGCTGCGGGCCAAGGCGGGCGCGTTCGCCGTCTCCTCGGCCTACGGCGGCCTCGCCGGCGCGATGACCGTGCTGTGGTTCGACATCCTCAAGCCGGACGAGAGCGAGTTCGGCACCTACGGCATCAACGTCTCGATCGCCTACCTGGCGATGGTCATCATCGGCGGCCTCGGCTCGGTCCCCGGCGCGCTGGTCGGCGCCCTGATCGTCAACGGGCTGCCGCAGGTCCTCGCCCTGTATTCGGCCGACCTGGGCTGGTTCTCCGGCACCGGCGACGGCGCGCTGACCCCGATCCTGGTCAGCTCGTTCGTCTACGGCGCCGCGATCATCCTGGTCGTGCTGTTCGAGCCGGGCGGGCTGGCCGCGATCGGCCGCCGGCTCACCCGGCCTCGCCGTCAACCCCCGGAGGAACCATGAAACGCACACACCTGGCGGCGGCGCTGGTGGCCGTCCTCGCGCTCTCGGCGTGCAGCACGAAAGCGAACGACTCGGGCGCGTCGGGCCCGGACAGTTCCGGCGTCAAGACGGGCAAGGGGGTGACGGCGAACGAGGTGACGCTCGGCGTGATGACCGACAAGTCCGGCGTGTTCAAGAACCTCGGCCTCGGCGTCACGCAGGGCAACGAGCTGTGGGCCAAGGACTTCAACGCGGCCGGCGGCGTGTGCGGGCGGCAGGTCAAGCTCGAGGAGGTCGACCACGGCTACAAGGCCGACACGGCGAAGACGCTGTACCCGCAGATCGAGCCGAAGGTGCTCGGGTTCGTGCAGCTGCTGGGCTCGCCGGTGGTGGCCGCGCTGAAGCAGAACCTGGCCTCGGACAAGACGACCGCCGCGCCCGCGTCGTGGTCGTCCGAGCTGCTGGACAACCCGTACGTGATGATCGTCGGGACGACCTACGACCTGGAGATCATCGACGGCCTGTCGTACCTGCAGGAGCAGGGGCAGCTCAAGGACGGCGACACGATCGGGCACATCTACATCGACGGCGAATACGGCAAGAACGGCCTGCGCGGCTCGCAGTTCTACGCCAAGAAGCACAACCTGGCGCTGAAGGAAGTCAAGATCACCTCGACCGACAGCGACCTGACCAACGTCGTCACCGGTCTCAAGGGCGAAGGCGTGAAGGTGATCGTGCTGACGACCACGCCGACCCAGACCGGCTCGACGGTCGGGGCGAACAAGGCGCTCGGGCTGAACGTCCCGGTGCTGGGCAACAACCCGACGTTCGACCCGGCGCTGCTGAAGAGCCCGGCCGCCGGCGCGCTCGACAAGCTGACGGTGGTGGCGAGCAGCGTGCCGTTCTCCGCGGACATCCCGAAGGCGAAGGACGTCGCGGCGAAGTACAAGGCCGCGTACAAGGAAACCCCCAACGGCGGCGTCCCGTACGGCTACGCGGTCGGCGAGGTGTGGGGCGCGGTCCTGAAGAAGGCGTGCGACAACAAGGACCTGACGCGCGACGGCATCGCCGCGGCGCTGAAGCAGACGACGTCGGCGAGCACGGACAACCTGGTCGCGGCGCTCGACTTCTCGAAGCCGGGAACGCCGGCGACGCGCCAGGTGTACGCGGCGACGCCGGATGCCTCCGCGGAGGGCGGCGTCAAGTACGTCAAGCCGTTGTTCGAAGCTCCGGAAGCGAAGGAATACGTGGCTCCGCACCAGAAGTGAGCCGGGTTCGCGCCAGCGCGGCCGCTTCGTGCAGCGGAGTGGTCGCGTTGGCCGCGGCGGCCTCGAGGAGGGTGCGCACGGTCTCCTCGATCGTCTCCACGCGAGCGAGCGCGGCTTCGTGGTCCAGGCCCTCGGCCTCGCGCGAAAGTGTGTACAGGATCCCGCCCGCGCTGGCCACGTAGTCCGGGATCCACACGATGCCGCGCGCGGCGAGGTCGTCCGCGACGGTGTCGGAAGTGAGCTGGTTGTTGGCGGGCCCGACGACGAGCGGCGTGTCGAGCCGGGCCACTGTCTCCGGGCCGAGCACCCCGCCGACCGCCGCCGGGATGACGACGTCGGCGGTGAGGGTGAGCGCCTTCTCCGGTTCGGCCCAGGTCAGGCCCAGCTTTTCGGCCCCGGGCCGTTTCTCCGCGTCGATGTCGGAGACGACGACGTCGGCGCCCGCCGCGTGGAGGCTCGCCGCGAGGTGGGCGCCCACCGAGCCGTAGCCGCTGATCACCACCCGGCGGTCCGTCAGGTCCGGTCCGGCCGCCGCCCTCAGTGCCGCCAGCACGCCGAGCGCGGTCGGGCCGCTGGAGGAACCGGTTCCGCCCGCGGTTTCGGGCGTGCAGAACGCGTACGGCGACGCTTCGCGGAGCACCAGCATGTCGGCCGGGCCGGTGCCGACGTCCGGGCCCGCCTGATAGGCGCCGCCGAACTCGGCGATCAGGTCGGCGTGGTCGAGCAGGACGGCCCGGCGCTCCTCGGGCGAAAGGACGCGGCCCGGCTCGGGCGCGATGACGCTCTTGCCGCCGCCGAACGCCAGCCCGGCGACGGCGCACTTCGCGGTCATGGCGGCCGACAGGCGGAGGACGTCGCCGATGGCTTCTTCGAGCGTGCCGTAGGGCTTGAACCGGCAGCCGCCGACGGCGGGGCCGAGCGCGGTCGAATGGATCGCGACCATCGTGGGGACGCCGGATCGACGGCCTCGGCGGACTACGAGCTGCTCATGTGCGGTCATGAGCGCCGAAGTTAGAGTGACAGTCGGCAGTCAGGGCGGACTACCGAATGAAATTCGGCGAGGCTATGGAGGGCCCGGTGCTGGACGAACTTGATTCGGCGATCGTGCGGTTGCTGCAGGAAGACGCCCGCCAGACCAACCGGGACATCGCCCGCAAGGTCGGCATCGCGCCCTCGACGTGCCTCGAGCGCATCCGGCTGCTGCGCGAACGCGGCGTCATCCGCGGCTACCACGCCGACATCGACCTGCCGAGCCTCAACCGCGGCGTCCGGGCGCTCGTCACGGCGCAGGTGCGGCCGCTGAGCCGGGCGGTGATCGATTCCTTCCAGCGGTCCATCGCCGAACTCCCGGAAGTGCTGTCGGTGTACGTCACGGCCGGAAACGACGATTTCCTGATCGAAGTCACCACCCCCGGCATCGACGCGCTGCACGCATTCCTGACCGACCGGCTCGCGCTGCGCCGGGAGATCGTCGGGTTCCGGACGTCGATCGTTTTCCGGCACCTGCGGAAGACGACGCTTGAACCCCTCCCGTAGGGGTATCCGGGGATGACCCCGGAACGGCGCGACACGCCGCCCCTACGTGCACCCCTGAAATACCCGGGTTCGCACGTTCAAAGGCGGAAACTGTCGGTGGCGGGGCGTCTAATGAGCACGACGGGAAGGAGGCGCCGCCATGATCACCGATTTGAACCACCGTGAGCGCGCCACACTGAGAGCCGTGGCCGGCGGCCACGCCGAGATCAGCTGCAGCTGCGAGCCCGACCTCTTCATCGACGGCCTGAGCTGCTGCGACCAGTCCACCGTGCACCGGCTCGCGCGGCTCGGCCTGATCGCACCCGCCCACCCCGGCAAGTGCGGCGAGCGCGTGCCCGCGCTGCTCACCGACGCCGGCTCGCGGGCGCTCGGCGAGGTTTTCGCCACCGCGGCATAAACACGTTTGCCACGCACTGGGGACACTGCCAGCATCATCCGATGCACGTATTCCTCGAAACCGAGCGGCTGATCCTCCGCCGGTTCACCGAGAACGACGCCGACGCGCTCTTCGAGCTCTACGACGACCCGGCCGTGATGAAGTACCTCAATGGGGGACAGCCGGCGGACCGCACGGAGATCGTCACCCTGGATCTTCCCGCGTTCCTCGGTTACTACGAGCGTTTCCCCGGTTACGGGTTCTGGGCGGCGATCGAAAAGAGCACCGGCGACTTCCTGGGGTGGTTCCATTTCCGCCCGCGCCCGGACGACCCGCCGGACCAGCCCGAACTCGGCTACCGGCTGCATCGGAAGGCGTGGGGCAAGGGCTACGGCACCGAGGGCTCGGCGGCACTGCTCGCGAAGGGCTTCACCGAACTGGGGGTCACCCGGGTGACGGCGTTCACCATGACGGTGAACCAGGCCTCGCGGCGCGTGATGGAGAAACTGGGGATGAAGTTCGTCCGCACCTGCTTCGAGGAGTTCCCGGAGCACGAGCGGGCTCCGGGCAGCGAGCACGGCGAAGTCGAGTACGGCATCACCCGCGAGGAGTGGTCTGCCGCAACCGGGTCGTGAGTGGCAAGGCGGGTTCTAAACAGCACCGCCCCACAACACACCACACGACAAATCAGAACAAAAAAGAAAAAAACACACCACCACTCACG
>NZ_JBSGBK010000161.1:0-8167 GCF_053601215.1 Amycolatopsis sp. NPDC004772 | reverse complement strand
CGCGCGCCGCGCCCGGCGGGCGGCGTTGTGGTTTTTTTTTCCTTCATGCCGTATTAACAACCAATAACCCCCCCCCCCACGACTCAGCCCAGGTCCTTCAGTTCCTGTTCCACCGCAGCCAGTTCCGCCTCCGAACCCTGAACCTTCGGGCCCTTGAACCACTTCCGGGCCGAAACCGCCCACCACAGCGCCGCCCCGCCCAGCACCACGAGGAAGGCGATCGGCGTGTAGTTGAAGGAATCGACGGTCACCGGCGAAACCTGCGGCAGCATGAAGAGCACGAAGATCAGCGCGACCCACACCGTCGCGACGATGCCGATCGGCTTGCCCCAGCGGCCGAGCGTCCACGGCCCCGGCTCGAACGAGTCGCCGCGGCGGACGCGCAGGAACACCGGGATCACGTACGCCACGTACAGCCCGACCACGGCGATCGACGTCACCGCGGCGTAGGCCGTCGCGCTCCACAGGTACGGCAGGGCCAGCACCAGCGCGCCGCCCGCGGCGAGCCACACGGCGTTGGTCGGCGTCTGCGTGCGCTTGTTGATCTTGTGCCAGAAGCCCGAACCCGGGATCGCGCCGTCACGGGCGAAGGCGTAGATCATCCGCGAGTTCGCCGTCACCGACGCCATGCCGCAGAACAGCTGGGCGCCGATGCAGATCAGCAGGAGGAACTTGCCGGTGACGGCGCCGGTCGCGTCGATGAAGATCTGCGCGGGCGGGACACCGGTGGCCGAGCCGACGGCGCCGTCGTAGTCCTGGATCGCGAACGTCAGGCCGATCAGCAGGATCCAGCCGGCGACGAGGGAGACGACGATCGACATGACGATGCCGCGCGGGCCCGCCGTCGCCGCGCTCTTCGTCTCCTCGGTCATGTGCGCCGACGCGTCGTAACCGGTCAGCGTGTACTGCGCGACGAGCAGCCCGAGCGCGAAGACGTAGAACGCCGACCCCCAGCCCGTCTGGTTGACGAAACTGCCGAAGACGAACGACGCGTCCTGGTGCTTGGCCGGCACGAAGACGAGCACGCCGACGATCACCAGCACGCCGATCAGGTGCCACCACACGCTGACGTTGTTGAGGATCGCGACGATCCGGACGCCGAAGGTGTTCAGGAGGCCGTGCACCACGAGGATGATCGCGAGCAGCAGGATCGTGTGCCCCGGCGTCGCTTCGAAGCCGAACTGCAGGTCGAGGAACGCGTTGAGGAACAGCGCCGCGCCGAAGTCGATGCCCGCGGTGACCGCGATCTGGCCGATGAGGTTGAACCAGCCGGTGAACCACGACCACGCGGGACCGGACCGGCCGGGCGCCAGCTTCGCGGCCCAGTAGTACAGGCCGCCGGCGGTCGGGTAGCTGGAGCAGACCTCGGCCATGCCGAGCCCGACCAGGATGACGAACACCCCGACCAGCGGCCAGCCCCAGATCATCGCGGCCGGGCCGCCGGTCTTCATGCCGAAGCCGTAGAGCGTGAGGCAGCCGGAGAGGATCGAGATGATCGTGAAGGAGACGGCGAAGTTCGAGAACGCCGACATCGTCCGTTTCAGCTCTTGGGCGTAGCCCAGCTGGTGCAGCCGGGCGGCGTCGTCGTCGGCGGGGGTGGTCTGCTGGTCGGAAACATCCATCGGGCACCTCTTGAAAGGTATGCGGCCAGACCATTGAATTCGCCGAAGGTAGCCCCGGGCCCGGAGGGTGTCAAGCCTTCGTCAAGAACTCGTCCAGCCGTCGCAGCAGGGGCCCGCCACCTCGGTGGTCGTTCGAGATCAGGGTCGCCGTCAGCCCGGTCGACGGCTCGTGCGTGCTCCGGAACGTGACGCCGTGGTCGCCGCCCTCCAGCCGCACGACGCCGGGCCGGGGCAGCCAGAAGCCGAGGCCGTACCCCTCCGCGTGCGGCCGCAGCATCCGGGCGACCCACTCAGGGGGCACGATCCGCCCGTCCAGCAAGGCCGGCCAGAACTTCCGGAAGTCCGGGGCGGAGCTGTAGATCCCGCCGTCGCCGTGCCCCACGACGGGCAGGCCGAACACATTGGTGCGCCCGTCTGCGAGGTAGCCGGTGGCCGTGCGGGCGGGCAGCGCGTCCGAGCGGAGGAAGGCCGTGTCCGTCAGCCCGGCGGGGCCGCAGACCCGCTCGTGGACGAGGTCGGTGAAAGGTATGCCGGCGATCCGTTCGGCGATCAGGCCGAGGACGGCGAAGGCGCCGTTGTTGTACCGGAACTCCGTACCGGGCGGGGAAACCTGCGGGAAGCCGTCGAGTGCGGCGAGGTAGTCGGCCGACGTGACGAGCCACGGCGGGTGCTCCGGCGGGTTGTCGTCGTCGCAGTAGTCGCCGATGCCGGAGGTGTGTGTCAGCAGGTGCTCGACGGTCACCCGGTCGTCGATCAGCGGCAGGTCGTCGCCGAGGACTTCGCGGGCGGTGGTCTCGAGTCCCAGCCGTCCCTCGGCGATCAAGCCGATGACGACCAGCGCGGTGAACCCCTTGGTGCCACTGGCGATCGCGAACCGCGTGCCGACGGTGTTCTCGACGCCGTACGCGAGGTGCGCGTACCCGGACGCCTCGGCGAGCAGCGTCTCGTCGCCGCGACTGACCAGGACCACGCCGGAAAAGGGCGCCTCCATGGACTCAGCGTCCACGGAAGCGCCCTTCGCGCCAAGCGATTAACGGCCCAGGAACGCGTGCAGCGACTCGAGGGCGGTGTCCGGCTGGTCGGCGAAGAAGCCGTCGACGCCGGCCCGGAAGAACGCCGCTTCCTCGGTGAAGACGTCACCGTAGGCGTCCGGCTCGGCCGACGAGCGCAGGTTCGCGGGCAGGAACGGGTTCTCGTTCCGGAAGGTGTACGGCTGCACCTTCAGGCCGGCCTTGTGGGCGTCCGCGACGAGCGCGGTCGGCGTGCCCAGGTTGTCGTTCTTGTCCCGCGGGATGACCTGCGCCTTGTCCGGCCCGAGGTACTTCGCGTACTTCGCGACTTCGCGCAGCCCCTGCGGCGTGACGAGGTCCGCGTACGTCCGCTTGTCGCCGTTCGCGACGAAGTCCGCCGGGGCGCCGGAGGCCGAGGTCAGCTGCAGCAGCGGCGTCCGCAGCTGCCGGTGCAGCGCGATCAGGTTCGACACCTCGAAGGACTGGATGATCGCGGGCGCGTCCGGCCGGTCGAGGCCGTTGCGCTTGAGGATGGCGACCAGCTTCGGCTCGGTCGGGTTGCCGATGGACTGGAAGAACGTCGAGTGCTTGACCTCGGGGTAGGTGCCGAGGGTGCGGTGCAGCTCGCGGCCGAGGCGCTTGGTCAGGTCGAGCACCTCCTGGTAGGAGGCGATCTGGTAACGCCCGTTGTACAGCGTGTTGTGCGGCCGGTTCTGCGGGATCCGCTCGACCGCGCGCAGCGTCTTCAGCTCGGCGAGCGTGAAGTCCTGGGTGAACCACCCGGTGGTGGTGACCCCGTCGAGCACGACGGTCTTCTTCCGGTCGGCGAACTCCGGGTGCTTCGCGACGTCCGTGGTGCCGCCGATCTCGGGTTCGTGCCGGGCGACGAGCTGGCCGTCCTTGGTGGGCACGAGGTCGACGTCCACCCAGTCGACGCCCATCCGGTAGGCGAGCTCGTAGGAGGCGAGCGTGTGCTCCGGCCGGTACCCGGGCGCGCCGCGGTGTCCGATGATCACGGGGTCATGGTGGCCCCGCCCGCGCGCGAGGGCATCCCCGGACCCGCTTTCGGCGGCGGACGCCGACCCGACGGCAAAGCCGGTGACGCTCAGCAACGCCAACCCGGCCAGCGCGAGCAAGCCGACACGTTTGCGCTTCATCTGGTGACCTCTTTTCACACAGGGTGTGCCCTGACTACCCGCGCAACCCTCGATGTCGCAAGCATCCGAAGTACGTACCTGGCCGGTCGAAGCGGTAAACGGCGCGTGGACTCCTGTTCGTCCGGTTGTGGCGCGGGGCACGGAGGGATCGCTGTGGTGGGTCGGCGCCCGGCGACGCTCTGGCTGGTCTCTGTCCGGAGGTGGAGCTGACTTGGGGCGTTGCCTGGCTGGTGCTCACCACCCCGAAGCCGGAATTGTCACTACGGCCGGTGGTACCGGGTCAAGGCGGGAAAGATGCCTTGACCCGGCACCACCGGCCGTGTTCGGGCTTCGGATCGGGGTGGCGGGGGAGGTCTGGGTGGGGTGCCGGTTTGGGCGTCCGCGTCTCGCTCGGGCCGGTGAGGTGGCTGCCTATGGCGCTCTGACTCGCCGCCCGCAGCTTCCCGCCCTCCCTAGGGGGCCGGTCCCGGTTCCAGCGTATCGGCGCGCCCCGACGAAACCTGCCGGTTGCGCCGCCGGAGGTCAATTTGTCCACGCCGGTGGCAACTTGTGGATGGCCGAGCTGCGGAGGTAGGTCGCCCGTGCCGGGAACGGGACGACAACCCCATCCCTCGTTGCGCGACCCGCCGGCCTCGCCCTTGGCCCGAGCAAGTGAGTCGGCTGCGCAACCCGCCGGCCTCGCCCTTGGCCCGAGCAAGTGAGTCGGCCGCGCAATCCGCCGGCCTCGCCCTTGGCCCGAGCAAGTGAGTCGGCTGCGCAACCCGCCGGCCTCGCCCCTGGCCCGAGCAAGTAAGCCGGCCACGCAACCCGCCGGCCTCGCCCCTGGCCGAGCAAGTAAGCCGGCCGCACGCCCGGAAGCCCGCCGAGCCGGCCCCAACCCGCCCCCGGCGACGGTGCGATGTGCCCCGCCGACCCGGCCGGATACGCTGTGCGGCGTGCGCGTACTGGTAATCGGCTCCGGCGCCCGTGAGCATGCACTCGTCCTCGCGGCGTCCGGCGATCCCGCCGTCACGGCCCTGGCCTGCGCGCCCGGCAATGCCGGGACCGCCGCCGTCGCCGAGCAGCTCGGTGTTGAGGCCGCCGATCCCGAGGCCGTTGCCGGGCTCGCCAAGAGCTGGCAGGCCGACCTCGTCGTCGTCGGGCCCGAGGTGCCGCTCGTCGCCGGGGTGGCCGATGCCGTGCGGAAGGCCGGCGTCGCCTGCTTCGGCCCGTCGGCTGCCGCCGCTCGGATCGAAGGGTCGAAAGCCTTCGCGAAGGACGTCATGGCCGCCGCGAACGTGCCCACCGCGCGCAGCGAGGTCGTCGACAACCCCGCCCGGCTCGATGCCGCGCTCGCCCGGTTCGGCCCCACCTGGGTCGTCAAGGACGACGGCCTCGCCGCCGGCAAGGGCGTCGTCGTCACGCCGGACATCGACGTCGCGCGCAAGCACGCCATCATGCTGCTCGACGGCGGGCACCCCGTCCTCCTCGAATCCTTTTTGGACGGACCGGAAGCCTCGCTGTTCTGCTTCGTCGACGGCAACACCGTCGTCCCGCTGCTGCCCGCCCAGGACTTCAAGCGCGTCGGCGACGGCGACGCCGGCCCGAACACCGGCGGCATGGGTGCCTACGCGCCGCTGCCCTGGGCGCCCGAAAACCTGGTCGACGAGCTGGTCGAGACCGTCGTCCAGCCGGTCGCCGACGAGCTGGTGAACCGCGGCGCGCCGTTCTCCGGCCTGCTCTACGCCGGCCTCGCGCTGACCTCCGACGGCCCGCAGGTCATCGAGTTCAACTGCCGCTTCGGCGACCCGGAGACGCAGGTCGTGCTGGCCCTGCTGCGCACCCCGATCGCCGGGCTGATGCACGCCACCGCCACCGGGAAGCTCGCCGAGCACCCGCCGCTGGAATGGTCCGGCGGCGCCGCGGTCACCGTCGTGATCGCCGCCGACGGCTACCCCGGCAAGCCGCGCACCGGGGACGTCATCGCCGGGGCCGAGCTGGAAGGCGTCCTGCACGCCGGCACCCGCCGCCGGGACGACGGCGCCGTCGTCTCCTCTGGCGGCCGCGTGCTCTCGGTCGTCGGCACCGGCAAGTCGCTCAAGGCGGCGCGCAAGCACGCCTACGAGACCGTCGAAAAGGTCCACCTCGCGGGCTCACACCACCGCACGGACATCGCGCTGAAGGCGGCGAACGGCGAGATCAGCGCCCCGACGGCCAAACAGCGGGCCTGATTCCACGGGTCGGGGGAACCGGCCGGGCCCACTCTTCGTCCAAACTCAGGGCTCACCGACTCATCCGCGTTGGTAGCCTCGACGGAGGAGCCGGCCGGTCACTGTCCGTATGACGTCAGGGGAGAGCATGTCAGGACCCTCGTACGACAGCGCTGTTCCGGGGCTTCGCCCCGGGCCGGGGGCTCCGCCACCCGGACCCCCGCACGACTTCGGTTCGGCCGTCCCGGTGGCGCCGGCAGCCGCGGACGTCCTGGTCCACCCCGACAAGCTGCTCGACGTCGCGCGGATCGTCGAAGAGCAGGCCAACGCCCTCGAAGACCAGCTGCTCACCCGGCTCGGCCAGCTGCGGATCGACGCGCCGTCCGCCGACGTGATCAGCACCCAGTCGGTCCAGGCCTGGAACACCCTGATCGCCGACGGCGACCGCTCCTACGCGGGCCAGGTGCGCGAGTACGTCGCCGGCCTCAAGCGCCTGGTCGAGCAGCTGCGCGAAGCCGCGAAGGACTACAAGGTCGGCGAAGAGGAGAAGGCGGCGGTGTTCGGTGACCGCGGCAAGCACGGTGCGTAACCGGATCGCCGGAGGCGTGCTCGCGACGGCGGCGCTCGCCGGCTGCTCCGCGGGCACCGAAGGCACCCCGTACCCGGTCGAAACGGCCGCCACGGCCGCGTCGCAGAGCGCCAAGGCCGCCCAGCTCCCGCAGCGGCCGGCCGACCTGTCGCTGCAGGGCGTCGAGCTGTGTGAAATCTTCCCGCAGGTGCAGCTCGACGCGCTGAAGATCAACAGCGTCCCCCGCAAGGCGCCGGAGGAGGACGGCCGGACCTGCGTGTTCGACGCCGACGGCGCCGAGCCGGTGCACTCCTACCACGTGCGAGCCGTGTCGGCGGACCTCGGCCAGTGGATCACCGGCGCCCGCAAGAAGAACAGCATGACCACCGAGCCGAAGACCATCGGTGGCTACCCGGCGCTGACGAACTACCGCGCGGCCGGCGACCCGGCCGACTGCGAGACGCTCGTCGGCGTCGCGAAGGGCCAGACGCTGGCCGTCCAGACCTTCGCCATCACCCGCGGCCGGCTCACGCAGCCGCAGCTGTGCGACATGTCGGCGCACGCCGCCGACCTGGCGCTGCAGTCCCTGAAAGCACGCAACTAGGGAGGGCGCGTGGAATTCTCCGAGCTCGCGGCCGGAATTCAGAACCACCGGTTCGACGGCTGGACCAACACCGCGATCGCCGACCAGATCACCCGGATGATCAACGGCGACGGCACCGGCAGCATCGGCACCGCCGTCGACGCGCTGAAGGCCGTCGCGACCGCACTGGCCCACACCGACCAGACGTTGCGCGCGCAGCTGCTCGAACTCGGCGTCGAATGGCAGAGCCAGGCCGGTGGCGCGGCGAGCCAGGTCTTCACCGAAAAGGCCGGCTTCTCCCAGGACGCCACCACGAAGGTCGCGCACGCCGCGGAAATGGTGTTCGAGCAGGGCGAGGCCTTCAACCGGACCAAGTACAAGCTGCCGGACGCCGAGACGGTCCGGAAGGGCGCGGGCGGCTTCACCCTCACCGACAACCTGGTCAGCCTCATCGGCTTCGAAACCGACCACGCCAAGCAGGTCGAGGCCGCGAACGACGCCAAGGCCCAGGCCCAGCAGGCGCTGAACGAGTACGCCCAGCAGAGCGGCACGAACCTGCTCTCGACGCAGGCGCTGTCCGACCCGGAGTCGCTGAAGCTGGCCGCCCCGGGCATCACGCCGGGAGTGCTGGACGTCGCCGGCGCCGCGGTCGCGGTGACGCCGGACGGCGGCGTGAAGCCGGCTTCGGACAAGGTCCGGTCGGTGCACGTCGACCCGCCGGTGGTGCAGCCGGTGTCGCACACCGTGCACGCCGATCCGCCGACCCCGGTCTACGGCGTCGCGGCCCAGCAGCCGTCCCGGCCCGCGTCGCAGCAGCCGTCGCGCCAGACCGGCTCGACCGGTTCGGCGGGCGCGGCCGGCGCCCCGCCCGTCCAGCACACGACACCGAGTTCGACGACGCCCTCGGGCGCGAAGCCGCCGACGGCGTCGCCCGGCCCCGGCTGGGTCCACACCCCGGGCCGCGGCACGGCCGGCGACCCGGCCGGCCGCTTCACGCCCGGGCCGGGCGCCGGGAGCCAGGCCGACCCGTTCTGCCCG
>NZ_JBSGBK010000160.1:0-8280 GCF_053601215.1 Amycolatopsis sp. NPDC004772 | reverse complement strand
CGTTCGGTGCGTTCAACGCACCGAACGCCACATTGGGTGCATGACGGCTTGGCTCCCGCTCCGCGCTCCGGTCCGCTTCGGGCGGAAGCGGACATCGAGAACAACCGATCCAAAAGCTTTCAGGTCTTCCGCGACGGCTTGCGGCGCCTGGTGAAAGAAGGAAACTGATGCCGAAGAGGACGGACATCCAGCACGTGCTGGTGATCGGCTCCGGGCCGATCGTGATCGGGCAGGCCGCGGAGTTCGACTACTCCGGTACCCAGGCCTGCCGGGTGCTGCGCAGCGAAGGGCTGCGTGTCTCCCTGGTGAACTCGAACCCGGCCACCATCATGACCGACCCCGAGTTCGCCGACGCCACCTACATCGAACCGGTGACGCCGGACTTCGTCGAGAAGGTCATCGCGGAAGAGCGCCCCGACGCGCTGCTCGCGACCCTCGGCGGGCAGACCGCGCTCAACTGCGCCGTCGCGCTGCACGAACGCGGTGTCCTGGACAAGTACGGTGTCGAGCTGATCGGCGCCGACATCGACGCCATCCAGCGCGGTGAGGACCGGCAGAAGTTCAAGGACATCGTCCGCACCGTCGGTGCCGACGTCCCGCGGTCCCGCGTCTGCCACGACATGGACGAGGTCCGGGACACCGTCGCCGAACTAGGCCTGCCCGTCGTCATCCGGCCGTCCTTCACCATGGGTGGCCTGGGCTCCGGCATGGCGCACACGCCCGAGGACCTCGAGCGGCTTGCCTCCACCGGCCTGGCCGAATCTCCCGTCACCGAGGTGCTCATCGAGGAGAGCGTGCTCGGCTGGAAGGAGTACGAGCTCGAGCTGATGCGCGACAAGCACGACAACGTCGTGGTCGTCTGCTCGATCGAGAACATCGACGCGATGGGCGTGCACACCGGCGACTCGGTCACCGTCGCGCCCACCATGACCCTCACCGACCGCGAGTACCAGGTGATGCGGGACGTCGGCATCGCCGTGCTGCGCGAGGTCGGCGTCGACACCGGTGGCTGCAACATCCAGTTCGCGATCAACCCGGCCGACGGCCGGATGGTCGTCATCGAGATGAACCCGCGCGTGTCGCGGAGTTCCGCGCTGGCATCCAAGGCGACCGGCTTCCCGATCGCCAAGATCGCCGCGAAGCTCGCCATCGGCTACACGCTCGACGAGATCCAGAACGACATCACCGGTGAGACGCCGGCTGCGTTCGAGCCCACTTTGGACTACGTCGTCGTCAAGATGCCGCGGTTCGCCTTCGAGAAGTTCCCGGGCGCGGACCCGACGCTGACCACCACCATGAAGAGCGTCGGCGAGGCGATGTCGTTCGGCCGCAGCTTCCCCGAGGCGCTCGGCAAGGTGATGCGGTCGATCGAGACCAAGGCGACCGGGTTCTGGACGCTGCCCGACCCCGAAGGCGCCACCGTCGAGTCCACTTTGGACTCGCTGCGCACCGCGCACGAAGGCCGGCTGTACGAAGTGGAGCGTGCCCTGCGGCTCGGCGCCTCCGTCGAGCAGGTACACGAAGCGTCGGGCATCGACCCGTGGTTCATCGACCAGATCGCCCTCATCGGCGAGGTCGGCGCCGAGGTCCGGGACGCGCCGGTCCTGGACGGCGACCTGCTGCGCCGCGCCAAGCGCACCGGCCTGTCCGACCGCCAGATCGCCGCCCTGCGGCCGGAACTGGCCGGCGAGGACGGCGTCCGCGCCCTGCGCCACCGCCTCGGCGTGCGGCCGGTGTTCAAGACCGTCGACACCTGCGCGGCCGAATTCGCGGCCAAGACCCCTTACCACTACTCGGCCTACGAGTCCGATCCCGACGCGCAGTCCGAAGTGGTCGCCCAGAGCGACAAGCCCAAGGTGCTCATCCTCGGCTCCGGGCCGAACCGGATCGGGCAGGGCATCGAGTTCGACTACTCCTGCGTCCACGCGGCGATCGCGTTGCGCGAGGCGGGTTTCGAGGCCGTCATGGTCAACTGCAACCCGGAAACCGTATCCACCGACTACGACACCTCCGACCGGCTGTACTTCGAGCCGCTGTCCTTCGAGGACGTCCTCGAGGTCGTGCACGCCGAGCAGGCGTCCGGCACGGTCGCCGGCGTCATCGTCCAGCTCGGCGGCCAGACCCCACTGGGCCTGGCCAAGAAGCTCGCCGACGCCGGGGTCCCGGTGGTCGGCACGCCGCCGGAGGCCATCCACCTGGCCGAGGACCGCGGCGCGTTCGGCGAAGTGCTGACCGACGCCGGCCTGCCCGCCCCGCGCTACGGCACCGCGACGTCCTTCGAGGGCGCCAAGCGGATCGCCGACGAGATCGGCTACCCGGTGCTCGTCCGGCCGTCCTACGTGCTCGGCGGCCGCGGCATGGAGATCGTCTACGACGAGGAGACCCTGGCCGGCTACATCAGCCGCGCCACGGAGATCACCCCCGAGCACCCGGTGCTCGTCGACCGCTTCCTCGACGACGCCATCGAAATCGACGTCGATGCGCTGTTCGACGGCGAGGAGCTCTACCTCGGCGGCGTCATGGAGCACATCGAGGAAGCCGGGATCCACTCCGGTGACTCCTCGTGCGCGCTGCCGCCGATCACGCTCGGCCACACCGACCTGCAGGCCGTCCGGCGCTCCACCGAGGCGATCGCCCGCGGGGTCGGCGTGCGCGGGCTCCTGAACGTCCAGTACGCGCTCAAGGACGACGTCCTGTACGTCCTCGAGGCCAACCCGCGCGCGTCGCGGACGGTGCCGTTCGTGTCCAAGGCGACGGCCGTGCCGCTGGCCAAGGCCGCCGCGCTGATCATGACCGGCTCGACGATCAAGGACCTGCGCGAGAACGGCGTCCTGCCGGCCGAGGGCGATGGCGGGCGGATGCCGGCCGACTCGCCGGTCGCGGTGAAGGAAGCCGTGCTGCCCTTCCACCGCTTCCGCACCCCCGAAGGCCACGGCGTCGACTCGCTGCTCGGCCCGGAGATGAAGTCCACCGGCGAGGTGATGGGCGTCGACGTCTCCTTCGGCAAGGCGTTCGCGAAGTCCCAGAGCGGCGCGTACGGCTCGCTGCCGACGTCCGGCCGGGTGTTCGTCTCGGTCGCCAACCGCGACAAGCGCTCGCTGGTGTTCCCGGTGAAGCGGCTGGCGGACCTCGGCTTCGAGATCCTCGCCACCTCCGGCACCGCGGAAGTGCTGCGGCGCAACGGAATCCCGTGCACCGTGGTGCGCAAGCACTACGAGGGCTCCACCGAGGCCGAGCCGAACATCGTGGACGTCATCCTGAACGGCGATGTCGACATGGTGATCAACACGCCGTACGGGAACAGCGGTCCGCGCGTCGACGGCTACGAAATCCGCACCGCCGCGGTGTCGCGCGACATCCCCTGCGTGACCACCGTGCAGGGCGCCGCGGCGGCCGTGCACGGCATCGAAGCGCTGATCCGGGGCGACATCGGCGTCCGGTCGCTGCAGGAGCTCCAGGCGGCGCTGAAGGCGAAGTCGTGAGCGGGCGGGAACGGTTCGGGGCGCGGCTGGCCAAGGCCGTCGCGGCCCGCGGCCCGCTGTGCGCCGGGATCGACCCCCACCCGGGCCTGATCGAGGCCTGGGGGCTCCCGGTGGACGTCTCGGGCCTGGAACGGTTCGCGCTGTCCGCCACGGAGGTCCTGGCGGCGCACGCGGCGATCGTGAAGCCGCAGTCGGCGTTCTTCGAAAGTTTCGGACCGGGCGGTGTCCGCGTCCTGGAACGGGTGGTTTCCGCCGCCCGGGACGCCGGCGCGCTGGTGCTCCTGGACGTCAAGCGCGGCGACATCGGGTCCACGATGGGCGCCTACACCGCCGCGTACGTCGCCGAGGGTGCGGCGATCGCCGCCGACGCGATCACCGTTTCGCCGTATCTCGGCTTCGGCTCTTTGGCCCAATGCGCCGAAACGGCCGTCGCCGCGGGGCGCGGCATCTTCGTGCTTGCTCGGACTTCGAACCCGGAAGCGGGCGAAGTGCAGAACGCGAAGCTGCCCGACGGCCGCACGGTGGCGCAGGCGATCGTCGATGCGGCGATGGCGCTCAACGCAGGCGCGGAACCGCTCGGCGATGTGGGTGTCGTCGTCGGAGCCACCGTTCCGCCGGGAGAGCTGGATCTTTCGCGGCTCAACGGTCCGGTGCTGGCCCCCGGTTTCGGGGCCCAGGGAGCCACTGCGGCCGATTTGCGGGCCCTGTTCGGTGCGTCCCTGCCGGGCGTGTTGCCCGCGTCGTCCCGGGACATCCTGAAGCACGGTCCGGAGCAAGCGGCTTTGCGCCAAGCGGTCGAACGGGTCGCCGAAGTGCTGGCCGACCCGCAGGAAAACGACCAATAGCAGGGCGCGGAACCGGCCCCCACCAGGCACCCCCGCATTGTGGCCGGTGCTCACGGGTGGGTACCGTCGCGTCACCCACCCAGTTTTGAGAACTACCGGAGGAAAACGTGGCACTTCCCCAGCTGACAGAGGAACAGCGCGCTGCGGCGCTGGAGAAGGCCGCCGCCGCCCGCCGCATCCGTGCTGAGCTGAAGGAGCGGCTGAAGCGGGGCGGTACCACTCTGGTCGACGTGCTGAAGCAGGCCGAGGAGAACGAAGTCCTCGGCAAGATGAAGGTTTCGGCTCTGCTCGAGGCCCTCCCGGGCGTCGGCAAGGTCCGCGCGCAGCAGACCATGGAACGACTGGAGATCGCCCCCAGCCGTCGCCTTCGCGGCCTCGGCGACCGGCAGCGCAAGGCGCTGCTGGCCGAGTTCAGCGGCGAGTGAACGGCGCCGGTCGTGACTACCCGGTGAACCGGGGCGCCGACCGCGGCAGTGAGCCGGTGACGGGGGACTTCCCCCGGCACCGGCTCACCGTCGTATCGGGGCCTTCGGGGGTCGGGAAGTCGAGCGTGGTGGGCGAGCTGCGGAAGCTGGAGCCCGACGTCTGGTTCAGCGTCTCGGTCACCACCCGCAAGCCGCGTCCCGGCGAAGTCGACGGGGCGCACTACCACTTCGTCGACCGCGCGGAGTTCGACGCGATGGTCGCCGACGGCAGGCTCCTGGAGTGGGCCGAGTTCGCCGGCAACTGCTACGGCACCCCGCGCGAGCCGGTCGAGAAGGCCCTCGCCGAGGGGCGCCCGGCCGTCCTGGAGATCGAACTGCAGGGCGCCCGCCAGGTCCGCGCGGCCATGCCGGAGGCCCGGCTGGTGATGCTGATGCCGCCGTCGTGGGAGGAACTGGTCGGCCGGCTCACCGGGCGCGGCACCGAAAACGAGGCCGCGGTCCAGGCCCGGCTGGCCGAAGCGGAGCGCGAGCTGGCGGCGGCGGGGGAGTTCGACCACCGCCTCGTCAACGCCGACGTGCGAGAGGCCGCCGAGCACTTGCTAAACTTGATTACTGATCAGTCTGCCGAAGATTCGGAGCACCACGCGTGACCACCCAGGCCACCCTGCACGAAGAGCTCGAGGGCATCACCAACCCGCCGATCGACGACCTGCTCGAAAAGGTCAGCTCGAAGTACGCGCTGGTGATCTACTCGGCCAAGCGTGCCCGCCAGATCAACGACTACTACGCCCAGCTGGGCGAGGGCCTGCTCGAGTACGTCGGCCCCCTCGTCGAGCCGGGCCCGCGCGAGAAGCCGCTCTCGATCGCGCTGCGCGAGATCCACGGCGGCCTGCTCGAGCACACCGAGGGTGAGTAAACCCCGCGTCGTCCTGGGCGTGGGCGGCGGGATCGCCGCCTACAAGGCCTGTGAGGTGCTGCGCGGGCTGACCGAATCCGGTCACGACGTCCGCGTGGTCCCCACCGAAGCCGCGCTGAATTTCGTCGGCGCAGCGACCTTCGAAGCCCTCTCCGGGCACCCGGTGCACACGGGCGTGTTCACCGAGGTGCCCGAGGTCCAGCACGTCCGCGTCGGCAAGGAAGCCGATCTCGTCCTGGTCGTCCCGGCCACGGCGAACCTGCTCGCCAAGGCCGCCCACGGCCTCGCCGACGACCTGCTGACCAACACCCTGCTCACCGCCCGGTGCCCGGTCGCCTTCTTCCCGGCGATGCACACGGAGATGTGGGAGCACCCCGCCACCCGCGACAACGTCGCCCTGCTGCGCTCGCGCGGCATGGTCGTCACCGAGCCCGATTCCGGCCGGCTGACCGGCGTCGACACCGGCAAGGGCCGTCTGGCGAACCCGGCCGAGATCGTCGACCTCGCCCGGCTGCTGCTGGCCCGCCCCGACGCCCTCCCGCGCGACCTCGAAGGCGTCCGCGTGGTCATTTCGGCGGGCGGCACCCGCGAGCCCCTCGACCCGGTGCGCTACCTGGGCAACCGCTCGTCCGGCAAGCAGGGCTACGCGCTGGCCCGCGTCGCCGCCCAGCGCGGCGCCGACGTCACCCTGGTCGCCGCGCACACCGTCGCCCTGCCCGACCCGGCGGGCGCGGTCGTCGAGCACGTCTCGACGGCGGAAGAGCTGCGGCAGGCGGTGCACGCCGCCGCCGAGTCCGCGGACGTCGTCGTGATGGCCGCGGCCGTCGCCGACTTCCGGCCGGCGAACCGGGCCGAGCACAAGATCAAGAAGTCCGACGACCAGCCGGACCCGGTGATCACGCTCGACCGCAATGCCGACATTCTCGCCGAATTGGTGCAAAACCGGCGTCCCGGACAAGTCGTCGTGGGATTTGCCGCGGAAACCGGCGACGAACACGGCAGCGTTCTCGACCACGCCCGCGCGAAATTGCAGCGCAAGGGCGCGGACCTGCTGGTCGTCAACGCCGTCGGGGACGGCAAGGCGTTCGGCACCGAGGACAACTCCGGCTGGCTCCTAGGGGCCGATGCCACGGAAAAACCCCTACCTCTCGCGCAGAAGGCTCAACTGGCGTCCACTCTGTGGGACGCTGTTGTGAGCTTCATGAAGCGTTGACCGTCTCACGAGCGATAGTCAGTACGCTTGCAAGGTAAGGGGTGCCTAACTTTCGGGGCATCCGACGACAAGGTGAGGAAGTGACGGCCACCGTGACCGCGTCTAGCAGCAGATTGTTCACCTCGGAGTCGGTGACCGAAGGGCACCCCGACAAGATTTGCGACGCCATCAGCGACTCGATCCTCGACGGCCTCCTGTCGAAGGACCCCCGCAGCCGCGTCGCGGTCGAGACCCTGATCACCACCGGCCAGGTGCACGTGGCCGGCGAGGTGACCACCGAGGCCTACGCCGACATCCCGACGATCGTCCGCGACGTCATCCTCAAGATCGGCTACGACTCCTCCGCCAAGGGCTTCGACGGCAACTCCTGCGGCGTCAACGTCGCGATCGGCTCGCAGTCGCCCGACATCGCCCAGGGCGTCGACACCGCGTACGAGTCGCGCGTCGAGTCGGACGAGGACGAGATCAACCGCCAGGGCGCCGGCGACCAGGGCCTGATGTTCGGCTACGCCTGCTCGGACACCCCCGAGCTGATGCCGCTGCCGATCGCGCTGGCCCACCGGCTGTCCAAGCGCCTGACCGCGGTCCGCAAGGACGGCGTGCTGCCGTACCTGCGCCCGGACGGCAAGACCCAGGTGACCATCGAGTACGCCGGCGACCAGCCGGTCCGCCTCGACACGGTCGTCGTGTCCTCGCAGCACGCCGACGGCATCGACCTGGACCGGATGCTCAGCGTCGACGTCAAGGAGCACGTCGTCGGCCCCGAGCTCGAAGGCCTGGGCATCGACACCTCGAACGCGCGCCTGCTGGTCAACCCGACCGGCCGGTTCGTCATCGGCGGCCCGATGGGCGACGCCGGCCTGACCGGCCGCAAGATCATCGTCGACACCTACGGCGGCATGGCCCGCCACGGCGGTGGCGCGTTCTCCGGCAAGGACCCGTCCAAGGTCGACCGCTCCGCCGCGTACGCGATGCGCTGGGTGGCCAAGAACGTCGTCGCCGCGGGCCTGGCCCAGCGGACCGAGGTCCAGGTGGCGTACGCGATCGGCAAGGCGGCCCCGGTCGGCCTGTTCGTCGAGACGTTCGGCACCGAGACGGTCGACCCGTCGAAGATCCAGCAGGCCATCAGCGAGGTCTTCGACCTCCGGCCGGCCGCGATCATCCGCGACCTCGACCTGCTCCGCCCGATCTACGCCCCGACGGCCGCGTACGGCCACTTCGGCCGGCCCGAGCTGGGCCTGCCCTGGGAGAGCACGGCCCGCGCCGAGGCCCTGAAGGCCGCGGCCGGCGCCTGACGCACGATCACCGGAAGGCCGTTCCCGACCAGGGGACGGCCTTCCGGCATTTCCCGTCCCCGGCTCGGTCGTGAGTGGTAACGCGGGTTAGAACCCGCGTTACC
>NZ_JBSGBK010000159.1:0-8954 GCF_053601215.1 Amycolatopsis sp. NPDC004772 | reverse complement strand
GGGCTTCGACAACCACATGATCACCAGAGCGGGCCGTGCCTGCCTGCAACGACACGACTTTGCCGGAACCCTGCCGCTCCCAGGGGGGCGTCCCCAGGTCCATCCTATCGGCGACCACCGGCAAAAACCCCGAAAAGCCGCCCCCGCGGCCGGGCTGTCCACACCTCGGCCGGCATGTGGACAGCCCACCTGACTCAGGGGGCCACGCGCTCGATGTGCCACCCGTCGTCGTTGCGTACGTACCTCAGCCGGTCGTGCATCCGGTCCTCGCGGCCCTGCCAGAACTCCACCAGATCGGGCCGGATCCGCCAGCCGCCCCAGTGCGGGGGTGCCGGGATCCTCTCCACGTCCGCGAAGCGCCGCTCGATTCCGTTCAGCGCGTTGTCCAGCGCCCTTCGTCCGTCCACTACGCGCGACTGCGGGGATGCCCACGCTCCCAGCTGGGAGCCGCGGGGGCGCTGGGCCCAGTACTCCGCCGTCTCCTTGACGCCGACCTTCTCGACCTCGCCGCGGACGTGGACCTGGCGGTGCAGCGCGTACCAAGGGAACGTCACCGACGCGTAGCGGGTCGCCGTCAAGTCGTGGCTCTTCGCAGACGTGTAGTTCGTGTAGAACACCACGCCGCGGTCGTCGAGGCCCTTGCACAGGACCGTGCGGGACGAGGGGCGCCCCTCGGCGTCCGCGGTCGCGAGGACCATGGCGTTCGGCTCCGCGATGCCCGCCGCGACCGCCTGGTTCAGCCAGCCCTGCAGCTGATCGGTCCAGGTGGCGGCGAGCGCGGTTTCGTCGAACGCCGCGCCGTCGTAGGCCACGCGCATTCCGGGAAGGCGTACTACGGCGTCTTCCACCTGGTCCTCGATTTCCGGCATCATCGCCAAACCTCCACGCCCGGTCGGGGCATCAGTCGACTTCGGCTCTAGGCACGTTAGGGCTTCGCGACCGGCAGCGGAACCCACCTAACGGTGACACCCGCCACCACCGCGAAGTAACCGCTGGACAACAAGCCGTAACCCGTGCGTTACCTCCCGGACCAGGATCGATACAGGACGCACCTACCTTCGGCCCGTTCCCCACCACCCCC
Organism: Amycolatopsis sp. NPDC004772; assembly: GCF_053601215.1. Classification (NCBI taxonomy): domain Bacteria; kingdom Bacillati; phylum Actinomycetota; class Actinomycetes; order Pseudonocardiales; family Pseudonocardiaceae; genus Amycolatopsis; species Amycolatopsis sp. NPDC004772. The sequence continues at coordinate 7,873 of NZ_JBSGBK010000159.1, read as the reverse complement.
GGAGGCAGGCATGACCGAGACCCTGTCCAGCACGGAAAAGAGCACCCCGCCGAAACGCCGCTACGCCCCGCTCGCGGCGAACGAAAACCGCGAGGACTACTCCCTGCGCTTCGCCGCGCATTCGTTCCGGAAATGGTCGCCGTTCGTGGTCGCGACGACGGCGCTGGGCGGCATCGCCTACCTCGCCGACTTCGCGATCGGCGCCAGCATCGTCCTCTCCTACGGCTTCACCTCCGGCGTCCTGGCGATCCTCGCCGCCGCCGTCGTCATCTTCGTGACCGGCGTGCCCATCGCGGCCGCCTGCGCGAAGTCCGGAGTGGACATGGACCTGCTGACCCGCGGAGCCGGCTTCGGCTACTTCGGGTCGACGCTCACGTCGCTCGTCTACGCGAGCTTCACCGTCATCTTCTTCTCGCTCGAAGGCTCGATCATGGGTCAGGCCTTCGAGCTCGCCCTCGGCATCCCGTTGCCCATCGGCTACCTCCTCGCGACGCTCATCGTGCTGCCCTTCGCCCTCTACGGCATGGGCGCGGTCGCGAAGATGCAGACCTGGACGCAGCCGCTGTGGATCGCCGGGCTGGTGCTGCCGTTCGTCGTCGTGCTGGTCCGCGAGCCCGGCAAGTTCGCCGAATTCACCCGCTTCGGGGGTACCGAGGGCGCGGGCGCCGGGTTCTCCGCGATCGGGTTCGGCTTCGGGATGGGCGTCGCGCTGTCGCTGATCGGGCAGATCGGCGAACAGGCCGACTACCTGCGGTTCATGCCCGAGAAAACGGCGGAGAACAAGCGGGCGTGGTGGGCCGCGGTGCTCGCCGCCGGCCCCGGCTGGGTGATCCTCGGCGCCGCGAAGCAGATCGGCGGTGCGCTGCTGGCGTTCCTCGCGCTCGGCGTCGTCGGGAAGACGCACGCGCTGGAGCCGATCGCGCCGTACCTCGAAGCGGTGAAACCCGCACTCGGGCCGGTCGCGCTGACGTTCGCCGCGCTGTTCGTCGTCGTCTCGCAGATCAAGATCAACACCACCAACGCCTACTCCGGCTCGCTGTCGTTCGCGAACTTCTTCTCCCGCGTGCTGCACAAGCACCCCGGCCGGGTCTGGTACGTGCTGGTCAACTGCGGGATCGCGCTCGCGCTGATGGAGTTCGGCGCGTTCGGCTTCCTGAACAAGATCCTCGGCTTCTACTCGAACGTCGCCATCGCGTGGATCGGCGCCGTGTGCGCCGACCTGGTGATCGCCAAGCCGCTGGGCCTGTCCCCGCGCTACATCGAGTTCAAGCGGGCTTACCTGCACAAGATCAACCCGGTCGGGTTCGGCTCGATGGTCGTCGCGTCCGCGGTGTCGATCGTGGCCTACTTCGGCGCGTTCGGACCGTTCCTGGCCGCGTTCAGCCCGCTGCTCGCCCTGGTCATCGCCGTCGTCCTGGTGCCGGCGCTGGCCGTGGCCACCAAGGGTAAGTACTACCTGGTGCGGGAGAACACGGTCATGACCACGGAGGCCGACCCGCAGGCGACGTACACCTGCTCGGCCTGCGGCGACCCGTACGAGCTGCCCGACGTCGCCGACTGCGCCAAACAGGACGGCCCGATCTGCTCGCTCTGCTGCACGCTCGACAGCACCTGCCACGACGTGTGCCGGACAACCGGCCCAGTGGCGCTGGGCCTGCCGACCGTCCGGACGCCGTAGTGTCCGTGAGGGCCCTTTCCCGGCGTCCGCAGCCGGGAAAGGGCCCTCACGTGAGCCGGCCTCCCCCCGGGTCCCCCTCCCGGCTCGACTGTTCCACGCCGGAGGGCGCGCCGGGGTTGCCCGGGATTTCCAAGATCTTTCCGGGCCGCATGATGGCGGCCAGCATCAGCGCGCGCAGCTCTGCGCCGACGTCCTCCACCGGCAGCGGCGGCTCGTGCGCCTGCCACTCGCGCAGCAGCCCGGTGGCCGCGCCGACCAGGGCGATCGCCGTCAGCCGGTAGTCGCGGTCGGGGGCGACGCCGTGCTCGGCCGCGCGCCGCGCCTCCGTCTCGATGAAGGTCGCCCAGCGGTCGACCCACACCTGGTGCTGCTGCTCCAGCTCCGCGCTGACGCCGACGGCTTCGACGTAGTTGAGCCGCGGGAGCCGGGGGTCCACGGTGACCGTGTCGATGAAGACGTCGAGCAGCGTGGCGATGCGGGTCATGGCGTCGGCCTCGGCGACCTTGTCGAGCGCGGCGGTGACGTGCTCCAGCGCGAGGCTGTTGATCCGGTCGTGGAGGGTGCGCAGGACGTCCTCCTTGCCGGTGAACTCCTCGTAGAAGTTCCGCGTCGAGACGCCGGCGCGGGCGCACATCTCGGTGATCTTCGTCTGCCGGAAGCCGGTGGTGGTGAACAGCTCGAGACCGGCCGTGAGCAGCCGCTCGCGGCGGTCGGCGCGACGTTGTTCGGGTGCGACGCCGCCGTACGTGCGAGCCAACGGTTGTGTCCTCCTTCTGAGGGATTGCCGGATCCTACCGGGCTGGCTAAATTGTGAAAACCTCGATTACCAGACAGCCGGAGGCAACGATGCTTCGTCGGTTAGTGGTCGCCGTCGCGCTCCTGTTCGTGACAGCCGCCCCCACGGCACACGCCGAACCGGGCGTCCTCTTGGAACAGAAGCCGACGACGGTGTTCGTCGGCCCGTTCCCGGCGCCGGTCAAAGCCTGGCACCTCGTGTACCGCTCGACGTCGGCGACCGGCGCCCCGAACGCCGTCTCCGGCACACTGCTGGTCCCGCCGACGCCGTGGCTGCGCGGCGGCCCGCGGCCGCTCATCACGTACGCGGTCGGCACGCACGGCCTCGGCGACCAGTGCGCCCCTTCGAACCTCCTCGCCCACGGCATCGAAAACGAGAGCGCGTTGCTGGCCCAGGCGTTGACGCAGGGCTGGGCGGTCGTCGTGACCGACTACGAAGGACTCGGCACGCCGGGGCCGCACACGTACGCGGTCGGGCAGTCCGAAGGCCGCGCGGTGCTCGACGCGGCGAAGGCCGCTTCCCGGGTTGCCGGCGCGGGGCTGTCCCCGTCCGGCCCGGTGGGCGTGTTCGGATACTCGCAGGGCGGCCAGGCGGCGGCGTGGGCGGCGGAACTGCAGGCGACGTACGCGCCTTCGCTGAACGTGGTCGGCGTGGCGGCGGGCGGCGTCCCGGCGGACCTGAACGCGGTGTTCGCCTCCAACGACGGCGGCGCGGCGTTCGGCCTGGTGCTGGGCGCGGCCACGGGCTTCGCGGCGGCGTACCCGGACGTCCCGTTCGCGTCGATCCTCAACGACCGAGGCCGCGAGGCGGTGGCGCGCGTCTCGAAGGCGTGCACGATCGAGCTGGGCGCGGCGGCGCCGTTCGCGCACCTGCAGGACTTCGTGACGGTGCCGGACCCGATCCACGACCCGCGCTGGCAGGCCCGCCTGGCGGAGAACTACCTGGGCACGACGGCGCCGAAGCCGCCGGTGTACCTGTACCACGGGACGCTGGACGAGCTGATCCCGTTCAGCGTCGGAACGGCGTTGCGCGACCGCTGGAAGTCGCTGGGCGCGCGGGTGACGTGGCAGGAATTCCCGCTCCTGGAGCACATCGGGGGCGTGTCGATCGGCGGCCCGGTGGCGATGACTTGGCTGGGCACCAAATTCTGAAAACTGTCGGTGCCTCCCGGTAGCGTGGAAAACGGGGGCTGCTCAGAACGGCCGCAACGCCGCAACCGCGTCCGGCGCAAGGGAAGTGGTGAGGGTGCCGCCCGCAGCGAGGGGGCTGCGGGACCACCACTCACCCGAGGCCGCCGGGAGCTCGCGTCCGCCGACCTCCAGGTCCGTGGCCAGCACGCGGCGGCCCGCCAGCACCGCCAGGCTCCCGTCCAGGCCCGCGTCCCCCACCGAAAGCGTCTGGCGCACCACCGGGGTCCCGGCCCGCACCACGTCCAGCGTGGTCACCAGCGATCCCGGCTTCTCCCCGGCCCGCCCCAGCACCAGCACCTCCCGCGTGTGCAGGTAGGCGTCGGCAGCCAGCGAAGCCCGGAAGACCGCGTGGTGCCGGGCCCGCGCCGTGATCACCGTCGGCTCCGGCAGGTACTCCAGCGACCCGCCGTCCTCCACGACGACGTCCACAGTGGACAACGAAGACTCGCCGTGCAGGCCCGGCAGGGCCAACGTGGCCGCCACCCCCGACAACCGGAGGGAGGCACCCGGCCCGACCCGGACGGTGAGCAGCAGGTCATCCCCGCCCAGCGGCGATGTCGCCGAGTTGACCAGGTGCACCACGGCCGTCGCACCCGAACGCCGGCGCGGGAACAACGTCAACGGCGCCATCGAGCACAGCTCCCGCAGCACCGTGCGCGAGCCGTCGAAGCACGCCGTCAGCCGCGCGTGGGCCTTCACAGCAGGGAACGGACCCAGTCGGCGACCGCGGGCGCGTCGGGGGTGTCCACCAGGGACTGGGTGATCACCGGCAGCGCGCCCCGCATCCGGTGCGCGTCCGACGTCATCACGTCCATGTCCGCGCCGACCAGGTGCGCGATGTCGATCTTGTTGATCACCAGCAGGTCCGCCGTCGTGACACCCGGGCCGCCCTTGCGCGGCACCTTGTCGCCGCCCGCGACGTCGACCACGAAGATCTGGCTGTCCGCCAGGCCGCGGCTGAACACCGCCGTCAGGTTGTCGCCGCCGCTCTCGATGATCACCAGGTCGAGGCCAGGAAACTTCTCTTCCAGCCGCTCGACCGCGTCGAGGTTCGCGGTGATGTCGTCGCGGATCGCCGTATGCGGGCACGCGCCGGTCTGCACCGCCTCGATCCGCTCCGGGTCCAGGACACCCGCGCGGCGCAGGAAGTCCGCGTCCTCGGTCGTGTAGATGTCGTTCGTGACCACCGCGAGCCGGATCTCGTCGCCGAGCGCGCGGCAGAGTGCCGCGGTCAGCGCCGTCTTGCCGGAGCCGACCGGGCCGCCGATGCCGATCCGGTACGCGCGGCCCGCGGTGGGCGCGGCGTCGTAGTGGTCCGGCTCGCTGGCCGTCGGGTCGAAGTTGACCGGGTGGACGTGCCCGTGCCCGTGTCCGTGTTCAGCTGGCAAAGAGACGCACCTCTTCCTGGTGGTGCCGGGCGTGCGCCTCGGCGAACAGATCCAACGCGGGCGACCCCGGCGACGGCAACATCGCCGGATCGTCCCCTGCCACCGCGGCCGCAGCCGCACAAACAGAAGCGAGATCCAGCCGCGCGACCACCGCGTTCACAGCGAAGGGATCCAGCCCCAGCAACCGCACCGCGGCACTCGCTGGACCGCTCACCGACAGGTACGCGGCCGCCATCGCCGCGTCGCGCGGCGAACCACCCGCGATCCCGACCAGCGCGCCCAGAACGATCGGGTGGTGCGGCCGCGGCGTCTCGGCCAGCAGCTCCTCCAAAATCGGCGAAGGCCACGCGATCCGCCCTGCCCGCGCGGTTCCGCGGCCTTGCGCCCGGGAAGCCTCGCGCTGCGCGAGTGACGGCGTGCGCGCGTCCAGTTCACTGTCCAAACGCGACCAATTGCCTCGGTTGACCGCCGCATGTGCGGATGCAGCAGCGAAAACCGCCGCCAGGAACCCCGCCGTCCGCAACCGTCCGGAAAGGAATCCCGGCAGGTCGCGCACGGACGTCACCAGCTTCCGCGCGACGACCTCCTCCAGCCCGCCACTGTGGACGTGCCCGCCGCCGGGGAACCGGGAGTCCGCGAGGATCAGTGCCGAAAGGTCCATCAGAACAGGAAGTACCTTTGCGCCATCGGCAGTTCCGTCACCGGCTGCGGTTCGATCAGCTCGCCGTCGACGTGCACCGCGAAGCTGTCCGGCTCGACGCGGACGTCCGGCGTGGTGTCGTTGAGCACCATGTCCGCCTTGGTCCGCGCCCGCATGTCCGACACGGCGACCAGCGGCCGCGTGATGCCGAACCGCTCGCGCAGCCCGCTGTCCAAAGCGGACGGCGCGACGAAGTGCAGGCTCAACGCCGCCCCGATCGATGCACCGAACATCGGGCGGGCCAGCACCGGCTGCGGCGTCGGGATGGACGCGTTGGCGTCACCCATCGCCGCCCAGGCCGGGAAGCCGCCCTTCAGCACCATGTGCGGGCGCACGCCGAAGAACTTCGGCTCCCACAGCACCAGGTCCGCGAGCTTGCCGACCTCGACCGACCCGATTTCGGTCTCCATGCCGTGCGCGATGGCCGGGTTGATCGTGTACTTGGCGACATAGCGACGCGCACGCAGGTTGTCGGCCGCGCCGTCGCCGGGCAGCGCGCCGCGGCGGCGCTTCATCACGTGCGCGGTCTGCCAGGTCCGGATGATGACCTCGCCGATCCGGCCCATCGCCTGCGAGTCCGAGCTCATCATCGAAATCGCGCCCAGGTCGTGCAGGACGTCTTCGGCGGCGATCGTCGTCGGCCGGATGCGGCTCTCGGCGAAGGCGAGGTCCTCGGGCACCGACGGGTTGAGGTGGTGGCAGACCACCAGCATGTCGAGGTGCTCGTCGAGGGTGTTGGCCGTGTGCGGCCGGGTCGGGTTGGTCGACGACGGCAGCACGTTCGGCAGCGAGACGACCTGGATGATGTCCGGCGCGTGCCCGCCACCGGCACCTTCGGTGTGGTACGCGTTGATCGACCGCCCGCCGATGGCGTCCACAGTGGACTCCAGGAACCCGGCTTCGTTCAGCGTGTCGGTGTGGATCGCCACCTGGACACCGGCTTCGTCCGCGACGGTCAGGCAGGCGTCGATCGCCGCCGGCGTCGTACCCCAGTCCTCGTGGAGCTTGAACCCGCCCGCGCCCGCCGCCAGCTGCTCGCGCAACGCCTCGTGCCGGACGGTGTTCCCCTTGCCCAGCAACAGGACGTTGATCGGGTAACCGTCCATGGCGGACAGCATCCGGCCGAGGTTCCACGCGCCGGGCGTGACGGTCGTGGCCTTCGTGCCCTCGTTGGGCCCGGTGCCGCCACCGACCAAAGTGGTCAGCCCGGCGGCCAGGGCCGTGTCGACGAGCTGCGGGCAGATGAAGTGGACGTGGCAGTCGATGCCACCCGCGGTGAGGATCTTGCCGTTGCCGGACAGCACCTCGGTCGACGGCCCGATGACCAGGGCCGGGTCGACGCCGTCCATCGTGTCCGGGTTGCCCGCCTTGCCGATGCCGACGATCCGGCCGTCGCGCACGCCGACGTCGGCCTTGACGACGCCCCAGTGGTCGAGGATCACCGCGCCGGTGATGATCAGGTCCGGCGCGCCTTCGGCCCGGGTCGCCGTGCCCTGGCCCATGGACTCGCGGATGACCTTGCCGCCGCCGAAGAGCACCTCGTCGCCGGAGCCGCCGGGCCCCATCGAACGGTCCTCGGTGACCTCGATCAGCAGGTCGGTGTCGGCGAGCCGGATCCGGTCGCCGGTGGTCGGGCCGAACAGCTCGGCGTAGCGCTCGCGGTCGATCTGCGGCATTTCAGAACTCTCCGGCGAATTCGGACCGGAGCCCCGGCACGCGCCGGGCGCCGGCGAGCGGGACGAGGTCGACTTCCCGTTCGACGCCGGGTTCGAAGCGCACCGACGTCCCGGCCGGCACGTCGAGCCGGTGGCCGCGGGCGGCGTCGCGGTCGAACTCGAGCCCGGGGTTGACCGCGGCGAAGTGGTAGTGCGAACCGACCTGCACCGGCCGGTCGCCGAGGTTCCGCACGAGCAGCCGGACGCGCGCGCGGCCGGGGTTCAGCTCGACCGGCTCGTCGCCGGGAATGATCTCGCCAGGACGCATGCGGCTCCCGTTCTCGAGCGGGGTCGTGAGTGGTAAGGAGGGTTCTTTAAAGGCGTAAAACACAACGAAGGGGGGGTGAGAAGTAGGGGGGGGGGCACGGGAGCGGCGTGGGGGGGGCCGGGGCGGGGGGGCGCGACG
>NZ_JBSGBK010000158.1:0-9339 GCF_053601215.1 Amycolatopsis sp. NPDC004772 | reverse complement strand
CGGCTCTCTCACAGATCATGGGCTTCGACAACCACATGATCACCAGAGCGGGCCGTGCCTGCCTGCAACGACACGACTTTGCCGGAACCCTGCCGCTCCCAGGGGGGCGTCCCCTTGGCCAGTCTATCGGCGGCCGGCGACAGAACCCGCCGATCGCCGCCCGCGGGCCGGAGCTGTCCACACCTCGGCCGACTTGGGGACAACTCCCGTCCGGCGAGGCCCAGCGCCCGCCCCAGCGGCGGCAAGCGCGTCACCAGCGGAGTGCGACCAGCGGAGGCCGGCTCAGGCCGTCCAGCCCGGATCCCGCCCCGCGGCCCCCAGCGCCCGCTCCAGCGGCGACGCACCCGCCCCCACCGCCACCTCAGGCCCGTAGACCCCCATCGAGCGCGCCTGGTCGCCCATCGCCACCGCCGACTCGTACACCGCCGTCGCCGCCTCCGGGGCGTACGCACACTTGGCCCCGCTCGCCCGGGCCAGGTCCCAGCCGTGCAGCACGAACTCGCCCAGGACCATCGACCCCACCACCGATGCCGGCATCGGAGCCGAACCCAACGACGTCGTCCCCGTCCAGGCCGATGGCTCCTCGAACACCGAAACCAGCGTCTCCGTCTGCTTCTCCAGGTCCGCCCGCCAGTCGTCCTTCACCAGGGCCGCCTCCACCTCGCCGGTCAGCGGGGCCGGTGGGTCCAGGCGCCGGCCCGCCGCGATCAGCCAGGGGCCCCAGTACAGGAGGTGGTTGATGAGCCCGCGGACGTCGTAGCCCGCGCACGGGGTCGGGGCGCTCAGGTCCGGAACCTCGGTCGCGATCCGGAGGAACTCGGCCGCGGCCGGGCGCATCAGTGCAGCAGTCATGCCGGTGATCCAAACTCCCGGCGAAGACCGCGTCTTGTACGAACGCGACAGCTACCGTGAACCCGTGACGCACCGGATCCCGCGCGGCATCGTGGCCGAGGCCACCGCGCGCACGATGTTCACGCTGACCCGGCACCCGCCCGCGCCGGAACTCGCTGAATTCGTCGAATACCACTGGATCCTGCGGTGGGACCTGCGCGGCAAACCGCCCTACGAGCAGCGGGTGCTGCCGAACCTCTCGGTGCACGTCACGTTCTTCCCGGGCGCCTCCGGCGTCCACGGCCCGGCCCGCGACGTCTTTTCGCACCGCTTGACCGGCCACGTCCAGGGCTTGGGCGTGCGATTCCGGCCGGGCACCTTCCGCGCGTTCCTCGGGAGCCCGGTACGTGACATCGCCGATCGCACCGTCCCACTCACCGACGTTTTCGGGCCGGCGGCCGTGGCGGTCGCGGAATCGGTGCAGAACGCCGACGGAGATGCGCAAATGGCTCGTGCGGTCGACAACTTGCTGATCGCAAATCCCGGGCCGCTGTCTCCCGCCGCGCGCGAGGCCGCGGAGGCGGTGGAATCAATCGCGCGGGATCCGGGAATTACCCGGGTGGCGCAACTGTGCGCGGATACTGGACTAACCACCCGCTCCATCCAGCGCGTGTTCGCCGAACACGTCGGTGTCCCGCCCAAGTGGGCGATCCGGATATACCGCCTCAATGACGCAGCGCAGCGGCTCGTCACAGAAGGAGATCCCGATTACGCCGGTCTGGCGGTTCGACTGGGCTATAGCGACCAGTCGCACTTCATCCGCGATTTCCGGACGGTGACCGGCCAGTCGCCTGCCGAGTACGCCCGAACCGCCCGCGGTGCCACCGAACGGGAACCGGACAGCAATCGGACATGAAGAAAGCCGCCGGGCGAATATTCGCCCGGCGGCTCTCCGAAACCCCGCGTCGACGCCACTGCCGAGGCCGGCGCAAACTGCTGGTCAGCGACCTGCAGCCGGCCGGTGCGACGGCGGCGTGAACAATCCTCAGTTCTGCTTGTGGTAGGCCTCGACGACCTCGGAGGGGATACGGCCGCGGTCGGAAACCGCGTATCCGTTCTTGCGCGCCCACGACCGGATGGCCTGGTTCTGCTCGCGGTCGACGGCGGCCGGACGAGCCGAACCCTTACCCGCGACCGGACGGACCGAAGCGCGCTTGCGACCGCCCGCACGACGCGCGTGCTCGACATACTGAGCGAGCGCGTCCCGCAGCTCCTCGGCGTTTTCCGAGGAGAGATCGATCTGGTAGCTGACTCCGTCCAAACCGAACTCGACGGTCTCTTCCGCCTCACTGCCGTCGAGGTCGTCGACCAGCGAGACGAGCACCTTCTGTGCCATCCGATTCCTCCTGCGGGGCTTACTCAATGATCTGGTACGGGGCAAGCCCCGGGACAGAAGACTTTGTCTAGAACATTAGTACCCGCTTCTGCAGTGCAGCGCAAATCTCATTGGCATAACCGCCCGCTATCCTCACACGGCCGGGTTATTCGGGTCGCACCAGCGGGAAGAGGATCGTCTCCCGGATACCGAGACCGGTCAGCGCCATGAGGAGCCGGTCGATCCCCATTCCGACGCCACCGCTCGGCGGCATTCCGTACTCCAGGGCCCGCAGGAAATCCTCGTCGAGCCGCATGGCTTCGCTATCGCCCTGCGCGGCCAGCAGCGACTGTTCGGTGAGGCGTTCCCGTTCGACGACCGGATCGACCAGCTCGGAGTATCCGGTGGCGAGTTCGAATCCGCGCACGTAGAGGTCCCACTTCTCGGCCACGCCGGGCCGCGAGCGGTGCTGCCGCGTCAATGGCGACGTCTCCAGCGGAAAATCACGGACAAACGTCGGTGCGTGCAGGTGATCTCCGACGAGGTGTTCCCACAGTTCCTCGACGAGCTTCCCGTGCCCGAGCTTCGGATCCACTTCCAGGCCCCTGGCCTGCGCGAATCCGTGCAGTTTGGCGGCCGGCGTCTCCGGCGTCACCTCTTCGCCGAGGGAATCGGACAACGACTCGTACATTCCGAGCGTGGTCCATTCGCCGGACAGGTCGTACTCCGAACCGTCCGGCAGCGTGACGACCTGCGTGTCCAGCACCGACTGCGCGGCCTCCTGGATCAGCTGCCGCGTCATCACCGCGTTCGTGTCGTAGGTGGCGTACGCCTCGTAGTACTCGAGCATCGCGAACTCCGGCGAGTGCGACGAGTCACTGCCCTCGTTCCGGAAGTTGCGGTTGATCTCGAAGACCTTCTCGATGCCGCCGACGACGCAGCGCTTGAGGTAGAGCTCCGGCGCGATCCGCAGGAACAGCTCCATGTCGAACGCGTTGGAGTGCGTGACGAAGGGGCGGGCGGTGGCGCCGCCGTGCAGCGTCTGCAGCATCGGCGTCTCGACCTCGGTGAACCCGCGGCGGTGGAACGACTCCCGCAGCGACCGGACCACGCCGGCCCGCGTGCGCACGACGTCCCGCGCCCGCGGCCGCATGATGAGGTCGACGTAGCGCTGGCGGACCCGCGTCTCCTCGGCCAGGTCCTTGAAGGCGTTCGGCAGCGGGCGCAGCGCCTTCGACGTGATGCGCCAGGCGTCGGCCATCACCGAAAGCTCGCCGCGCTTGGACGTGATGACCTCGCCCTGCACGAACACGTGGTCGCCGAGGTCGACGTCGGACTTCCAGGCCGCCAGCGCGTCCTCGCCGACCTTGGCCAGGCTGATCATCGCCTGCAGCTCGGTGCCGTCGCCTTCGCGGAGGCTCGCGAAGCACAGTTTGCCCGTATTGCGGAGAAACATCACCCGGCCGGTGATGCCGACCTGCTCGCCCGTGGCGGTGTCGGCGGGCAGCCCGGAATGCGCGGCGCGCACCTCGGCGAGCGAGTGCGTCCGGGGTACCTCCACCGGGTAGGGATCGATACCCTCCGCGAGGATCCGGTCGCGCTTCTCCCGGCGCACCCGCATCTGCTCGGGCAGTTCGTCTTCGGCGGGCTCGCTGGTGGAAGCGGGGTTTTCGGTCATGGCCCATAGGGTACGAACCCGGCGGACCGCTACGCCAACCGGATTACCTTTACCTTTTCTCGATTAGCCTGGACAGCGTGAGCGATCCCACCCGAGGTCAGCGCGCTTCTTCCTTCGGCAGCCGGGCCGCCGAGTACGCCCGGCACCGGCCCGGCTACCCGCGGGCCGCGATCGAGTGGGGTCTTTCCGGAGCGGCCGGCACCCCGCGCCGGGTGCTCGACCTCGGCGCCGGAACCGGCAAGCTCACCCTCGGCCTCACCGCGCTCGGGCTCGACGTCACCGCGGTCGAACCCGACCCGGAAATGCGCGCGGAACTCGAGCGGGCGGTGCCGTCGGTGCCGGCCCTGGCCGGGCAGGCGGAACGGATCCCGCTGCCCGACGCCGCCGTCGACGCGGTTTTCGTCGGCCAGGCGTTCCACTGGTTCGACATGCCGGTCGCGCTGGCGGAGATCGGCCGCGTGCTGCGCCCGGGCGGCGTGTGCGTGCCGATGTGGAACTACGAGGACGAATCCGTGCCGTGGGTCGCCGAGTTCACCACCCTGGGCCGCGACGGCGCCCGCCGCCCGGCGAGCATCGAAGATATGCGCGAAGTGACGCACCCGGCCTTCGAATCATTCGAAAGCGATCGGTTTCACCATACGCAACGGCGCACCGCGGAGACCCTGCTGGAAACGATCGCGACGTATTCGAAGGTGATCGTTTCGGCCCCGGAGGAGTCGGCGGCCCTGCTCGGCCGGCTCCGGAAGTTCCTGGCCGCCAATCCGGCCACCGCGCACGGCGAGTTCGACCTGCCGCTGGTCACCACGGTCTTGCGCGCGCGACGGCGGTGAGGGGGTTCAGGGCCGGATGTTGCGCTCGTAGGCCAGCCGCAGGCCGAGCAGCGTCAGCTCCGGGACGTGGTCGGTGATCGTCTCCGACTCGTCCAGCACCAGCGGGGCCAAGCCGCCCGTGGCCAGCACGGCCACCTTCTCCGTCCCGCCCGGCGACAGTTCGCGGACGATCCGGCGCACCAGGCCGTCGACCTGGCCCGCGAAGCCGTAGAGGATCCCCGACTGCAGGCACTCCACCGTGTTCTTGCCGATCACCGACCGCGGCGGGACCAGTTCGACCTTCCGCAGCGCCGCCGCGCGCAACGCCAGCGCGTCCACCGAAATCTCGATCCCCGGGGCGAACGCGCCGCCGAGGAACTCGCCGCGGGCCGAGATCGCGTCCACGTTGGTCGACGTGCCGAAGTCGACCACCACGCACGCCGTGCGGTGGAGGTGGTGCGCGGCCAGCGTGTTCACCAGCCGGTCCGCGCCCACCTCCTTCGGGTTGTCCACCAGCAGCGCCACGCCCGTGCGCACGCCCGGCTCGACGACGATCTTCGGGATCCGGGCGTAGTACCGGCCGAGCATCACGCGCAGTTCGCGCAGCACCGCCGGCACCGTCGACAACGCGCTGATCCCGGTCACGGCGTCCGCGTGCGGGCCGAGCAGCCCGCGGACCGTCAACGCCAGCTCGTCGGCGGTGATGCGCGCGTCCGTGCGCATGCGCCAGTCGCCCACGAGGTCGGTCCCGGACCACAGGCCCAGGACGATGTTCGTGTTGCCGACGTCGACGGTGAGCAGCAAGCGGGTCAGCTTTCCGCGTGCAGCAACGCGTCGAGGCGGCGGGCGTCCGCCGTCTCGGCGACCGGGAAGATCGCGGTCTCCTCGTCCGCTGGCAGGGTCACCGTGCCGGACAGCAGCCCGGACCCTTCCGGCGCGTGGCCGGGGTCGGTGTGCCGGTGGACGATCCGGTTGTCCGCGTCGACGAACACCACGCGCGGCTGGTAGGTCGCCGCCTCGGCGTCGTCCATCTGGCCGTACGAGATGAGGATGACCAGGTCACCCGGGTGCACCAGGTGCGCCGCGGCGCCGTTGATGCCGAGCACCCCGCTGCCGCGTTCGCCCTTGATGACGTAGGTCTCCAGCCGGGCCCCGTTGGTGACGTCCACAATGGACACCTGTTCCCCCGGCAGCAGGTCCGCGGCCTCCATCAGGTCCTCGTCGACCGTCACCGAACCGACGTAGTGCAGGTCGGCCTGGGTCACGGTGACCCGGTGGATCTTCGACTTGAGCATCGTGCGGTACATCGTGGACTCCTATTCCCCTGCGTCCAGCCGCTCCGGGTGCTCGACGGCAGCGCCGAGCAGCACCGGAACGTTGTCGATCAGCCGGGTACTCCCCACCCGGGCCGCGATCAACAGTCGTGCTTCACCATCGACGGGCGCGGGCCCGAGGTCGGTTCCCCGCAACTCCAGGTAATCCACCTCGACCGCGGGCCGCGCGGCGAGGGTCTTCCACGCGGTCTCGAGGACCGCCTCCGCCCCGTCCCGGCCGACGAACGCCCCCGCGGTGAGGGCGGCCGACAGGACGATGGCGTCTTCGCGCTGCTCAGGCGTCAGGTAGACGTTGCGCGACGACAGGGCGAGCCCGTCCCGCTCCCGCACGGTCGGCACGCCGATGACGCGCGTGTCGATGTTCAGATCGCGCACCATCCGCTTGATCAGCACCAGCTGCTGGTAGTCCTTCTCGCCGAAGAAGGCGTAGTCCGGGCGCAGCAGGTTGAACAGCTTCGCCACGACGGTGAGCACGCCCGCGAAGTGCCCGGGCCGGACGGCACCTTCGAGTTCTTCGCCGAGCGGTCCCGGGTGGACGGTCACCACGGCGCCTTCGGCGTAGAGCGCGTCGGCACTGGGCGTGAACGCGATTTCGATGCCGTCCTCGCGCAGGATGTCGAGGTCGGCCTCCAGCGGCCGCGGGTACGCCTCGAAGTCTTCGCCCGCGCCGAACTGCAGCGGGTTCACGAAGATCGAGGTGGCCACGACGGTGTTCGGCAGCCGCTTCGCGCGGCGGATCAGCTCGCGGTGCCCGGCGTGCAGCGCACCCATGGTCGGCACGAGCGCCAGCTTGCGGCCGACGCCGTGCAACGCCCGGCTGACCTGGCTCACGTGCTCGGGCGACGCGAACGCGTTCAACGTGCCGCGGCTGAATTTCGGTGTGGTCACTGGTCTTGGTGCCCTTCGGCGGGATCGTCGAGGAGTTCGGTGAGGTCTTCGGCGGCCGCGGTGTCCAACAGCCCGGCCGCCGTCGAACGCGCCACCGTGCGCTTGGCCAGCGCCTGGTAGGCCGGCGCCACGTCCGGCGCCCGGTCCGCCAGCACCGCGAGGTGCTTGCGGACGGTGCCGAGATCGCCACGCGCGACCGGGCCGGTGAGGGCGCGGTCGCCGTGTCGCAGCACATTATCCAATGCCGCCGAGAGCAGTGGTGCGACCAGGCGTTCGGAATGCCCGATTCCGGCCTGGCGCAACAGGTCCGCGCAGTCGGCGACCAGCGTCATCAGGTGGTTTGCGCCGTGCGCCAACGCAGCGTGGTAGAGCGCTCGCGCGGAGTCGGGGATCCGCACCGGCTCGGCACCCATCTCGACGGTCAGCGCCTCGCCGACGTGCCACGCCGCTTCGTCGTCCT
This sequence comes from Amycolatopsis sp. NPDC004772, assembly GCF_053601215.1. Taxonomy (NCBI): domain Bacteria; kingdom Bacillati; phylum Actinomycetota; class Actinomycetes; order Pseudonocardiales; family Pseudonocardiaceae; genus Amycolatopsis; species Amycolatopsis sp. NPDC004772. The sequence continues at coordinate 1,964 of NZ_JBSGBK010000158.1, read as the reverse complement.
CGGCCGCCGTGACGCCGATGCTGCACGCCGCCAGCCGTTCGAGGTCCTCCTCGCGGCCGGTGAACGTCATCACCGGGTGCAGGGCGAGCGGCAGGGCGCCGGCCTCGGCCGCGGGGGCCAGGACGTCGATGCCGTGCGCTCCGGAGGTGTGCACGACGATCTGGCCGGGCCGCAGCGACTCGGTGGCGACGAGCCCGCGGACCATCCCGGCGAGCGCGTCGTCGGGCAGGGCGAGCAGCACCAGGTCCGCCCGGCGGACGGTTTCGTCGGGCGGTACGAGGGGCACGCCGGGGAGGAGGCGTTCGGCACGGGCCAGCGACGAAGCGGACAGGCCCGACGCGGCGACCACCCGGTGCCCCGCCCGGCCCAGCGCGGCGCCGAGCACGCTGCCCACCCGGCCGGCGGAAACGACACCGACCGCGAGGCGGGCGGGCCTCATCATGGCGTGCGCCTGTGGACGCTCATGGTTGGCAGACTCCCTCTGCTCTCGTTCCAGTCCCGCTCCGGGTACCGGACGACGGCGCGAGACTAACTCGGGCGAGCGGGCGCCGTTGAGCCCGGGTGACCAGCTTCACCCGGACCGGGTCACCCGCGGGCGGCCTCGTCGGCGAGGCGCGTCGCCTCCGCGCGGGCGGCCTTCAGGGTGTGCAGCAGCTCCTGCTGGCGCTGCCGGTCGGCGTCGCTGGTGAGCTGGTGCCGGTCGAGGAACGCGAGCTCCGTCACGCTGGCCTGGTAGACGGCGACGGCCTTCGCCGCCTGCTTGCCGGACTGCCGTTTCGCCTGGCGGCGCCAGGCCCGCCGGCCGGGCAGGCTGGCGAGCAGTTCGACCTCCGACGGCGCGATCCACCGCGCGGCGGCCATGTGCGGCAGCGCGGCGGCGATGATCCGCTGTTCCCGTTTCCGCTGGAGGACGACCAGGTACACCACGCCGAGGAAGAGCGGCAGCATGATCAGGAAGTAGACGGTGAGGAACTTCGACCCGCCGAGCAGCGCGGCGCTGTTCCACAGGGCGTGCAGGCAGACGGCGGCGAGGTACCCGGCGACCGGCGCGACGAACTTGAGCGCCTTGGTCGTCGTCCGCGCGGCGATGCCGATCCCGATGCCGGTGAGCACGGCGAACAGCGGGTGGGTGAAGGGCGCGAGCACGCCCCGCAGGAAGAAGGCGGTGATGACGCCCTGGCTGTGCCCGTCACCGAAGCCGTAGTCAGCGAAGGCGCGCCCGAAGTAGTAGATGTTCTCGGTGAAGGCGAACCCGGCGGCGCTGAACCCGGCGTAGACGACCCCGTCCACGACGCCGTCGAACTCGCTGGACCGCCGCCACAGGATGAGCACGACGAAGAGGGCCTTCGCAGCCTCCTCGAAGATCGGGGCGGAGACGAGCGCGGCGAGGGTGTTGCCGTTGCCGGTGCCGAGCAGCTCTTCCCCGACGGCCTCGGCGGTGGTGTTGATGAGCAGCGCGGTGACGGTCGCGATGCAGGCGCCCCAGGCGAAGGCGAGCAGCAGGAACTTGGCGGGCTCAGGCTCCCACCGGTCGACCCAGAGGAACCCGGCGACCACGCCGGCCACGGGCACGAGCGCGGCGAGGACGCCGATGGTGACGGCGAGCGGGCCCACCCGCGCGGTGGCGAGCCCGAACAGGAACAGGCCGCACAGGGCCACCACGATGAGGCCGAGCACCGGCAGCAGCACGGTGACCCGGCGAGGCCGCCGTCCGCGATCAAGTCCCGTCGCGGGCGAGAGGGTTCCGCTCACAGCGGGTCACCCTACGCAAGTGGCCACGGGGACCGGAATGCCGCCTCAGCTCCGACGGCCCGCCGACGCCGGCCATCCGCCCCGCCCAAGCGCCCCAATGTGGCGGGGGGGGGGGGGGGGGCGCGCCCCCCCCCCCCACGGGCGCGGGGAAGGCCACACCCCACCACACCTGGCAGACTAAAAGCAAACACTCAAAACCCAAAAACAAAAAA
>NZ_JBSGBK010000157.1:0-9358 GCF_053601215.1 Amycolatopsis sp. NPDC004772 | reverse complement strand
CGGGCCTGCCCAGATGGTCGTCGATCTTGACGTAGAGTGCGGTGAGAAGGGTGTTCAGGTCGGTCGTCACAAACTGATCTTGGACACCCTTCGCCTGTCTCCAGACACCACCCGGCCTTAGGACTTACTCGTCTAGTGGCGGCCACCTCGGGAAGGTTCAGACGTTGCGGACGTTCATCTCGAGTTCGTACGGCTCCCGGTCCCAGTTCTCGACGCCGAACGCGAGGATGCGCTCCGGGTGGATGCGGATCACCGCGTCGTCGAAGTGGACGTCCGAGAGGTGTTCGTATTGCCCCTGCGGGACTCCGACACCCACCAGTGCTTCCGCGCGGCCCCGGATCTCCAGGCACCGGACCCGCCACGGGTTCGTCGAAGGGACGTCGTCGACCACGAGGGCGACGCGGTCGTCGGTCGCGATGTTGCGGAACTTCTGGGTCCCGCGCAGGCGGTGCCCGGTGATGTCGATGGCTTTTTCGTCGGGGTTGTACCGGAATCCGACCGGGTTCACCTGCAGCGTCCCGTTCGGTTGCCGGGTCGCCAGCCGGCCCAGCAGCTGGTCGGTCAGATAGGCGAGCTCTGCTTCGGTAAACATGACCGAAGTGTCCAACTTCAAGCTCCCTTGAAGTCAAGGGCCAGTGCGGCGAACCGCGCCCCGATCCGGCGGTGGGCCGCCGGGCACGGGTGGAGGTCGTCCGGCAGCGGAAGGTCCGCGAAGTCGGCTTCGCCGTACAGCGCAAGGCCGTCGAGGTAGCTCAGGTGCGGATCCGAGGCCTGCCGCTGGGTCACGATCCGGGCCAGCTCGTCCCGGATGACCTCCAGCGTCAGCTTGCCCGCCGCGCGCTCGGCGGGGTCGCCGGTCGCGCGGAACCGGACCACGCCGGCGGCCAGTGCGTCGTGGTCGAAGTCGCCCGGTCCCGGTGTCTGCTCGTGGATCGGGCAGTACAGCGGCGAAACGACCACGAGCGGGGTGTCCGGGTGGCCGTCGCGGATCGTGTCGAGGAAGCCGTGCACCGCGGGCCCGAACGCGCGCAGGCGCATCAGGTCCGCGTTGACCACGTTGATGCCGAGCTTGACGCTGATCAGGTCGGCGGGCGTGTCCCGCAGCGCCCGGGCGGTGAACGGGTCGAGCAGCGCGTTGCCGCTGAAGCCGAGGTTCACCAGCCCGACGCCGGCCGCGGTGGCGGCGAGCGCGGGCCACGTCGTCGCGGGGCTCGCCGCGTTCGAGCCGTGGCTGATCGAGCTGCCGTGGTGCAGCCACACCCGGCCTTCGGGAGCGGCCTCGGCCGGCGCGTCGGCCCGCAGGGCGATCAGCTCGGTGAGTTCGTTGTGCGGCAACCAGATCTCGACGTCCTTAGGCTGCCCGCCCAGCCCGGCGAACCGGACGACCCCGGGCGGCCCCGTGGTGAGCGAGGACGTACCGGCCGCCATGTCGACGGTGAGGGTGTTGCCGCCGCTCACGCTCGCCTGGGCGGTCAGCTCACCGTCGACGAGCAGGTCGTAAACGCCGTCCGGCCGCGGTGGGGCGCCGGGGTAGACCTGCTTGGTGCGCAGTGTTTCCAGCTCGACGACGTCCGCGCGCGTCCGGAACCGCAGCCGCACGCCGGCGGGCTGCGCCTCGGCCATGGCGAGCCGCGGGTCGGTGTTCTGCGCCCGCGCGCGGGCCGGGAGCCGGTGGGGCACCAGGCCGCGCCCGGTGCGTTCGAGTTCGAGTGCGCCGCGGACGAGGTCCGCGGTCAGGGGGATGTCGATCACGAAGCCGGCCAATCCTGCAGAAGGGCATCGAGGGCGGCGAGGATGCGGACCCAGCTTTCCGGCGCGGCGGGGGAACTGTGGTCGAACCCGCCTTGGGCTTCGAGGCTGACGAACCCGTGGAAAACGCTGCCCAGCAACCGCACGGCGTGGGTTTCGTCCGGGCCCGTCAGGGCGTAGCCGCGCAGGATCGCGCGCATCATCTCGGCGTGCCGCGGCCCGGCACTCGCGGCCGCGGTCTCCGGGTCGAGCCGCACCTGCGCGGCGGCGTACCGCCCGGGGTGCTCGCGGGCGTAGTCCCGGTAGACGTCGGCGAAGGCGACCAGCGCATCCCGCCCGGCCCGCCCCGCGAGCGCGGCGGCGGCCCGATCGGCGAGCTCGTCGAGCGCCAGCAGCGCAACCTTCGTCCGCAGGTCGTGGGCGTTCTTGACGTGCGAATACAGGCTGGCGACCTGAACGCCGAGCCGCCGCGCCAGCTCCGACGGCGTCAGCCGATCGAAGCCGGCCTCGTCGGCGAGTTCTGCCGCCGCGTGCACCACGCGTTCGGTGGTCAGCCCTGCTCGCACCATCATCCTTCTCCCAGTTGCCTAAAGCCAGAGTAGATCAACCTAAAGGCTTTAGGCAACCGGGGTCAGGAGAAGAGCGCGTCCGCCCAGCTCGAGTCGCGGGTTACGCCCGGCGGGACCGCGAAGTGCGCCGACCCCGTGTGCTGGACGTACTCCATCATCGCGTCCTTCGACGACAGCGCCTGCTGCATCGGCACGTACTGCTTGCGGGTGTCGCGGTTGAACGCCAGGAAAAACAGCCCCGCCTCCAGGTGTCCCACGCCGTCCGAGCCGTCGACGAAGTTGTAGCCGCGCCGCAGGATGCGGATGCCGTTCAACGCCTGGTGGGAGGCCAGCCGGACGTGGGCGTCCTCCGGGATCAGCTTCTCGCCTCCCGCGCCGCCGACGTCCAGGTCGAGCTCGTCGAACTCCGCGGTCTGGCCCAGCGGGGCGCCGGTGCCCTTCGTGCGGCCGATGATCTTCTCCTGGCCGTCGAGGGTTTCGCGGTCCCACGTCTCGATGTGCATCCGGATCCGGCGCGCCACCAGGTACGAGCCGCCCGCCATCCAGGCCGGGCCGTCGGCCGCGGTGGCCCACACCTGGTCGGCCAGCACGTCGGGCTCCTCGGCCTTGATGTTGTTCGTGCCGTCCTTGAAGCCGAACAGGTTCCGCGGCGTCTGCTGTTCGCGCGAAGTCGACGAGCTGCGGCCGAAGCCCAGCTGCGACCAGCGGACCTCGGTGACGCCGAAGCCGAGCCGGACCAGGTTGCGGACCGCGTGCACCGCCACCTGCGGGTCGTCCGCGCAGGCCTGGATGCACAGGTCGCCGCCGCTGCGGGCCGGGTCGAGCTTGTCCTTCGGGAACAGCGGCAGGTCGATCAGCTGCGGCGGGCGCTTGCCGGCCAGGCCGAACCGGCCGTCGAACAGCGACGGCCCGAAGCCGATGGTCAGCGTCAGGTTCGACGCCGGCAGGTCGAGCGCCTCGCCGGTGTCGCCGGGCGGGGCGTACGCGCCGCTGCCGACCGCGCCGTTCGCGACGACCTCCTGGCCCGCGGTCATCCGGCGGGCCGCTTCGGTCCACGTCTTGAGCAGCGCCCGTAGCTTCTCGCGGTCCTTTGTCGTGACGTCGAGGGCCGCGAAGTGCAGGTTGGCCTGCGCCGGCGTGACGATCCCGGCCTGGTGCTCGCCGTGGAAGTCGACGGTGTTCGTCGACGCCTCGGCGTTGCCGCTCGTCGCCTTGTCGATCCCGATGCCGGCGGCGGCCCCGGCCCCGGCGAGCGCGACACCCGCGCCCGCCAGGCCGAAGAGCTTCCGCCGCGAGACGCGCGTGCCCTCTGCCGACGTCACTTCGACACGACCTCCGCAACCTTGCTCAGCGGTTCGCTCAGCGCGTCGACGGCCGAGGCGAACTCCTTGACCTGGTCCTGGGACAGCTCGGTGTACAGCTTGAAGCCGTCACCGGCCCGCTGCTTGTCCAGCAGGCCCTGCACGTTCGCGAACTCCTTGTCCAGAGTGGACACCAGCGCCGGGTCCTTGGCCTGCAGGATCGGCCGCAGCGAGGTGATCGCGCCCTTGGAACCGTCCACATTGGCCTGGAAGTCCCAGAGGTCGGTGTGCGAGAAAGCCTCTTCCTCGCCGGTGATCTTGCCGGTCGCGACCTCGTCGAGCAGGCCCTTGGCGCCGTTCGCGAGGTCCAGAGCGGACAGTTCGAGGGTCTTGGTCTTGGCGACCAGATCCTTGACGTCGGTGACCAGCTTGTCGGCGATCTGGCCGCTGTCGGGCTGCAGGCCCGTCTTGAACAGGTCCTTCTCCAGCCGGTGGAAGCCGGTGAACTGCTGGTTGGGCTCGAGGTCGGCTTCGCGGACGTCGATGGCCGGGTCGAGGTCGCCGAACTTCTCGGCGACCGGCTCGATCCGCTCGTAGTAGACGCGGGTGCGCGCGTACGCGGCCTTCGCCTCGTCGAGCTTGCCGGCCTTCACGAGGTCGGCGAACTTCACCGTCTCGTCCTGCAGCGCGCCGGTGTTGTTCGCGACGTAGTCGGCGTAGCTCTTGGTGGCCTGCGCCTTCTGCGCGTTGGTGTCGTTCTGCTTCGCGACGCCGCCGGTGACGGTGAAGTCACCGCGGATGCCGTTGCCGGCCATGCCCGGCTTGCACGCGGTCTGGTACTTGCCGGCGTCGGCGATCTCGACGATCAGCCGCCGGTTGAGCCCGGGCGCGATGTTCTCGACCTCGCCCATGATCCGGTCGCCCTCGGCGTAGAGGTAGAACTCGGTGACCTTGGTGCCCTTGTTGGTGATCTCGAAGGTCACGTTACCCGCGCCGGCCGTGGTCGCGGAGACCTCGCACGCGGTGTCGGACGCCGAAACCTTGATCGGGCCGCCGTCCGCCGCGGGCTGGCTCTTGCTGTCGCACGCGGCGAGCGCCACCAGGGTGGTGGCGCCGGCCAGCAGGGCCAGGGGGGTGGTCTTGCGCACGGTCACTCCTTCGAGGCGGCCGCGGCGGCGGGCGCCGGCGCGGTCTTCTTGCTGGGCTTGAGGAAGAGGGGCAGCACGATGGCGACGTAGGCGACCCAGGCGACGGCCTGCAGCACGGTCGTCTGCTGCGAGTAGTTGAAGATGCCCTTCAGCAGCGCGCCGTACCAGGACGTCTCGGGCAGCGTCGCCGAAGCGTCGAAGGCCAGCGTGCCGATGCCCGGGAGGAACGCGGCCTCCTGCAGGTCGTGCAGGCCGTAGCCGAGCACGCCCGCGGCGACGAACACCAGCAGCACGCCGGTGATCGTGAAGAACTTGCCCAGGTCGAACCGCACCGCGCCCCGGTAGAGCAGCCAGGCGAGGACGACCGCGGCCGCGATGCCGACGGCGAAGCCGATCAGCGGCTGCACGGTGTCCGACTGCGCGGTCTGGACGGCGGAGTAGAAGAACACCGCCGTCTCCAGGCCTTCGCGCCCGACCGCGAGGAACGACAGCAGCAGCACGGCCGCGGGGCCGACGTCCAGCGCGTTGTCCATCTTCCCGCGCAGTTCGGCGGCGATGCTCTTGGACGCCTTGCGCATCCAGAAGATCATCGCGGTGACGAACACGACGGCGACGATCGACAGGCTCCCGCCGAGCAGCTCCTGGTGCTCGAAGGACAGCTGGGCGGTCGTGTAGGTGAGGATCGCACCGACGGCGACCGACAGCAGCACCGCGGCGCCGACGCCCGGCCACACCCAGCGCAGCGCGTGCCGCCGCTCGGTCTTGACCAGGAAGGCCACCAGGATGCTGACGACCAGCGCGGCTTCCAGGCCTTCGCGCAGCCCGATCAGCGCGCTCGAGAACAACACGGTCCGCCTCCCTGATTCTGCTTCCGTGATGGTTTTAGGTAAGGCTCACCTGTAAGTCCAGCGTGCGTCCGCCGCTCCGAAACGATGCAATCGGGCAAACGGGACATCGACTCGAAGTTAGGTTAGGGTAACCGCAGGTCAGAGGCTTGCGCGTCGACTCGATAACGAATTCTGTGATTTCGCAGGCAGTGGGCTCGGGTTAACCGTCGGCTTGCCTGGTCAGCCGCTTGGGGGACCCTCTTGAGTGCGTCCGTAACCTGTTCGGGTGGCCGATACCGCTCAGCCGACCGTCACGCCTCCGTCGTCGCCCTCGGGCGGCCCGCCCAGGCGGTACGTCGGCCGGATCGCCCTCGCGCTCGGGCTGGTGGTCACCGGCGTGATCCTGCTCGTCACCATCGGTGTCCGGAATCCCGACGCGCCCGCCGCGGTCCCGCCGGTCCAGCCGGCGCTCGCCATTCCGGAACAGCGTCCGCAGCCCGGTGCCGAAGCGCCGCGGGCCGGGCTCGCCGCGCCGGTCGACCGGCCGCAGGTGTCCGACCGCGTCGAGCTGGACGCGTGGGCGGCCCGGGTCGCGGACAAGACGCACGTCCCGGCGCGCGTGCTCTCGGCGTACGGCCGGGCGGAGATGTGGATGCAGCGGCAGAAGCCGACGTGCCACCTCTCGTGGGCGACGCTCGCGGGCATCGGCCGGGTCGAGACCGAGCGCGGGGAGTTCGACCTCGCGGCGATCGGCGCGGACGGCCGGGTGGCGAAGCCGGTGGTCGGTCCGCCGCTGGACGGCTCGCCGGGCGTCCCGGCGGTGCACGATTCCGACGGCGGCAAGCTCGACGGCGACAAGGCGTGGGACCACCTGATCGGCCCGATGCAGTTCCTGCCGTCGACGTGGAAGAAGCACCAGGAGCGCGCGAACGGCGACGGCGGTGCGCCGGACCCGCAGAACATCGACGACGCGGCCTTCACGGCGGCGCGGTTCCTGTGCTCCGGGGGCGACGACCTCGGCACCCCGGCCGGCTGGTGGCGGGCGATCCTGTTCTACAACCAGGCCGTTCCCTACGGCCAGGACGTCTTCAGCGCGGCGGACGCCTACGCGGAGGCGAGCGTCGCGCCCTGAGTCACAGCTCGCGGTCGGCGACGAACGGCGTGACGGCCATCAGCACCAGCAGCAGCAGCCCGGCGTACGCGCCCAGCGTGACGAAGATCGACATGGTGGTTCCTCCCGGTTCGGTCTGGAACCAGCTTCGCCGGACGAGGGGGTGCGGGACATCGGTCGAGGGGCCCGGCTTGCTCGGCCGAACGGCCGAGGACTTCCGGGCCGTTCGGCCCTGGTCAGGTCTCGCGCAGCGCGATGTGGGCCTTGACCTCGCTGATCGCTTCGAGGTACTCGGGCACCGGGTGCATCGCCGAGGCGATCTTCATCTGCGCCAGCGCCTCGACGAACCGGCCGAGCCGCTGCAGCGTCCGGCCCAGGATGAACCGGGCGTAGTGGTCGGTCGGGTCCAGTTCCAGCACCCGGGTGAACGCCTCTTCGGCGCGCCGCAGCTGGGCGGAGTGGAAGTACGCGCGCCCGGCCAGCAGGTGCACCGACGGTTTGTCCGTTTCGGATTCCAGCAGGGGCTGCAGGGCCTTCAGCGCGTCGAGCGGACGACGCCGGCCGACCAGGTCTTCGGCCTGGCGGAAGGCATGGAACCGCGACTCTTCGGGAGGCTGCGAAGCAGCTGCGGCGTCCGTCATGGTCACTCCCACGTTACCCCGGAGGAGGGGGTTGCACACGCCTCCGAACGGGACGTGATGGACTGTGCCGCCATGAGCAGCCCGTACCGGGGCCTGGCGCCCTACCTGTACTACGCCGACGCCACCGAGGCGCTCGCCTGGCTGACCAGGGTCTTCGGGTTCACCGAAGAGGTCCGGTTCTGCGACGGCGCCGGCGAGGTGTTCCAGGCGACGCTGCGCGCGGGCGAAGCGCGGATCCAGCTCGCCGGGGTCGGCCCGGACTACTGGCAGGCCAAGGGGGTCGACGGGCCGGTCGGCCAGCTCAACATCGTCTACGTCGACGACGTGGACGAAACGTACGCCCGGGTCGAGGCCGCCCTCGGGGACGAGTGCGAGCTGGAGCCGCCGCAGGACCAGCCGTACGGCGCCCGGGTGTTCACCGTCGCCGATCTCGGGGGCAACAGCTGGACGTTCTGGCAGCAGACGTCCGAGGTCGTCGAGCTGCCGCCCGGCTGGCAGGAGGTGCGCGCGGGCGGTGAGTCCTCCAACGGGTGAACTGCGGCGACGGCTAGGCTGGCGGCGTTACCGCAGGCAGAAATGACGCACCGAGGAGCATGGCGTGGCTCTCATCGAGCAGGTAGGCGCGCGCGAGATTCTGGACTCGCGCGGCAACCCGACGGTCGAGGTGGAGGTGGCTCTCGACGACGGCACCCTGGCGCGGGCCGCGGTCCCGTCGGGGGCGTCGACCGGTGAGCACGAGGCGGTCGAGCTGCGTGACGGCGACACCGGCCGCTACAACGGCAAGGGCGTCGAGCGCGCGGTCGCCGCGGTGCTCGACGAGATCGGCCCGGAGATGGTCGGCATCGAGGCCGTCGACCAGCGGATCGTCGACCAGAAGCTGGTCGACCTCGACGGCACGCCGGCGAAGTCCCGCCTCGGCGCGAACGCCATCCTCGGCGTCTCGCTGGCCGTCGCGAAGGCCGCCGCCGAGTCGGCCGAGCTGGAGCTGTTCCGCTACCTGGGCGGGCCGAACGCGCACGTGCTGCCGGTGCCGATGCTGAACATCCTCAACGGTGGTTCGCACGCCGACAGCAACGTCGACGTCCAGGAGTTCATGATCGCGCCGATCGGCGCCGAGACCTTCCGCGAGGCCCTGCGCTGGGGCACCGAGGTCTACCACTCGCTGAAGTCGGTGCTGAAGGGCCGCGGCCTGGCCACCGGCCTCGGCGACGAAGGCGGCTTCGCGCCCAACCTCGGCAACAACCGCGAGGCGCTCGACCTGATCGTCCAGGCCATCGAGAAGGCCGGCTACACCCCGGGCCGCGACGTCGCGCTCGCCCTCGACGTCGCCGCGACGGAGTTCTTCGCCGACGGCGCGTACACCTTCGAAGGCGCGAAGAAGAGCGCCGAGCAGATGTCGGCCTACTACGCCGAGCTGCTGGCGAACTACCCGCTCGTGTCGATCGAGGACCCGCTGAGCGAGGACGACTGGGACGGCTGGGTCACCCTGACCGCCGACGTCGGCGACAAGGTCCAGATCGTCGGCGACGACCTGTTCGTCACCAACCCGGACCGCCTGGAGGAGGGCATCACCCGCCGCGCCGCCAACGCGCTGCTGGTGAAGGTCAACCAGATCGGCACCCTGTCCGAGACGCTCGACGCGATCTCGCTGGCCACGTCGTTCGGCTACAAGTCGATGATGAGCCACCGCTCGGGCGAGACCGAGGACACGTTCATCGCGGACCTGGCGGTCGCCACCGGCGTCGGCCAGATCAAGACCGGGGCCCCGGCCCGCGGCGAGCGGATCGCCAAGTACAACCAGCTGCTGCGCATCGAGGAGACCCTCGGTGACGCCGCCCGGTACGCCGGCGAGCTGGCCTTCCCGCGGTTCACCGCCGAGGCCTGACGCCGATGGCGGACCGGGGGAGGACACGCGGCCGCCGCGGCGGTGGCGGCGCGCCCCGCCTCGGGGCGGCGGGTCCGCGTGGGCCCGCCGACCCGCGACGCCGCGGCGGTGGCGGCGGGGCGTCGCG
>NZ_JBSGBK010000156.1:0-9433 GCF_053601215.1 Amycolatopsis sp. NPDC004772 | reverse complement strand
TGAGAAGGGTGTTCAGATCGGTCGTCACAAACTGATCTTGAACACCCTTCGCCCGTCTCCAGACACCACCCGGCCTTAGGACTTACTCGTCTAGGCGGTCTCCCGTGTCCGCAGTGGCCGCCCCGCGACGGCCGCCTGGGCCGCGTCGAGCTCGGGGTGCAGCGGCAGCAGCGCGTCCAGGCCGAGGATCTGCAGCGGCCGGTGGACCGCGGTCTCCTCCGCGGCGATGGCGTAGGGCACGTTCCGGGCGGTGGCCTCGCGGTGGGCCTCGACCAGCACGCTGAAGACGGTCGAGTCGCAGTAGGTCGTTTCGGTCAGGTCCGCGACGACCCCGCGGGCGCCGGCGCGGATGGGCCCCAGCAGGGCTTCCCGGAGCTCGGGCGTGCGAGCGAGGTCGAGCTCGCCCGCGCAACGGACGATCACCACTCCGGCGTCGGTGAATTCGGTCATGGGTTCCCTCCTCATCGGGCACCAGGACAGAAATACCCAACCGCGGGCGAATTCACTCGTAACGTCCGGCGCCGGGGCCTGCGTGTCTTCGCCGTTCGGCCGCCGCGGGGATCGGTAAACTTCGGCAGTTCGCGGTCCGCGAGGCGAAGGGGCACGGTGGAACCCGACAACGACGCGCCGCCCGGGGCCTGGGCGCCCGGCAAGGTCGCCGAGCTGCTCGGGGTGTCGCCGGTGACGCTGCGCAGCTGGAGCGCGCGGTACGGGATCGGGCCGCCCGCCGGCGCCGGGCGCCACCGCCGGTATTCGGACGCGGACGTCCGCCGCCTCCAGCAGATGCAGCGCCTGGTCGCCCGCGGGATGCCGGTCCGGGAGGCGGCCGAGGCGGCGTTCGGCCACGCACCGGCCGGGCTCGAGGTGCCGGCGTCGCGGCGCGCGCGGGAGCTGACCGACGCCGCGGACGAGCTCCGGTACGCATCGGTGGCGGGCCTGCTGGACGAAACGCTGGGCACCCTGGGCCCGGCGGCGGCCTGGACCGACGTGCTGGCCCCGGTCCTGCGAGGCTTGGGCAACCGCTGGCAGCGCGGCGACGCGTGTTTCGCCTCGGAGTGGGCGCTGACGTCGGAGATCTCCCTGGCGTTCGAGCGGTTCAGCGGCCGCTTCCCGGCGGCCGTGCCGGGCCGCCCGGTGCTGCTGGCGTGCTGCCCGGCGGAGAGGCACTCGCTCCCGATCGAGGCCCTGCGGGCAACGCTGGCCGAGGCGGCGGTCCCGGTGACGTACCTGGGACAGCTGGTCCCGGCGGAGACGGTGGCGGACCTGGCGGCCCGGATCAACCCGGTCCTGGTGCTCCTGTGGTCGATGGCCCCGACAACGGCCGACGACCTCCTGGCGGCCCGCCTCCGGACATCGGGGTGCGAAGTGGGCACGGCCGGGCCGGGCTGGGCACACCTGGCAGACCGCGGCTTCCGGTGGGTGAACGATCTGGGGGCCGCGGTGGAGCTGGCCGTGGCGCACGCGGAGTCCTGAGCCGGCGGGTCGTCCGTGGTCCACCACCGGTTGGCGAGGTCGCTCGCCGGGTGCGGCGGGCTTGCACGGGCCTGGCCAGGCTGGGGCAGCAGGCCCGGGCCTCGGCCCGGACTCGCGGCGGCCCCGCCCGGCCTTGCGCCGGCTCAGCCCAACCCAGCCCAGTCCAGGCCGGGTCGCGCCAGGCCGGGTCGGGTTGGGCCAGCCCAGGCGAGCCCAGCTCAGCCCAGGCCTCTCCCCGGGCCGCGGCGGCCGGCCTCGCGCCGACCCGGCCCGGCCCACCCCAGGCGCGCACCGCCGCACCCAACCCCGCCCTCGCCCCAGCCCACCCCGCCCCGCAGCGGCCAGCCCCGGCCCCGCACAAGCCCATCCCGGGCGCGGCGCGGACATCGATGTCATTAATCCGAATTCTTGTCTTCCTTGTCTTCTTGACGCTCTCCAGGCCCGCAGCGGAAGCTTCCTGGCAACGTTGTCAGCATCCCGGCACCCCGCCCCGCCAGGTCCTCGGTTGCCGCCTGAAGAACGGAGTCCGCATGGCGGAGGAGAACGCGCGCGCGGAGGTGTCGGTCTTGTCCCGTCGGCACGTGCTGACGGCCGGAACCGGCTTGCTGGCCGGCTTCGGCCTCGCCGCCGTCCTGCCCGGGGTTGCCTCGGCGGCGCCCGCCGCGCCCGAGAGCCGCAGCAGCGATCTCGCCCTGTTCCGGCCGGTTCAGGTGTCCTCGACCGACTACGCCGCGACCCCGGCCGAGTTCGCCGTCGACGGGCTCGCCCAGGTCGGCGTCCGCGGCTCCGGCTGGCGGGCCGCCCAGGGGGACGGCCAGTGGATCGTCGTCGACCTGCAGGCGCCCTGCGCCATCGAGTCCGTCGTCCTCACCTTCGAGGCGCAGCCCGGCGATCCGGCTTTCGACGCCGGTGCCTCCCGGTCCCGCACCAGCGGCTTCGAGGTCCAGTCCAGCTACGCGACGGCGTTCGACCTCGACGTCTCCGGCGACGGCAAGGCCTGGCGCACCGTCCACCACACCGAGGCCGGCGCCGGCGGTGTCGTCACGATCCCGGTGGCCGTCACCGCCCGCTGGGTCCGCTTCACCGCGAGCCGCCGCTCGACGAGCAATCCCCTGGGGCTCAACGGCTTCCAGGTCTTCGGCACCAGCCGCCAGACCCGGCCCGCCGTCCGCGGCTGGACGAGCTTCCCGGTGCGCCCGAACGACAACCCACCCTCGCTCGCCGTGGCGCCCGACGGCACCGTGCCGCTCGAATCCGGCTGGGTGCTCACCATGGACGACTGGGCGCCCACCGGCGACGGGAAGGCCCTCTCGGCGACCACTGTGGACACCCGCGGCTGGCTCCCGGCGACCGTGCCCGGCACCGTGCTGGCCTCGCTCGTCGAGCAGGGGCAGCTGCCCGACCCGGTGGCCGGGATGAACAACCTGCACGTCCCGGAAGCGCTCTCCCGCCACGCGTGGTGGTACCGCCGCCGCTTCGCCCTCCCGCGCGGCCTGGACACCTCCCCGGGCCGGCACGTCTGGCTGGAGTTCGACGGCGTCAACCACGAAGCGCAGATCTGGCTCAACGGGGCCGAAATCGCCACGCAGAGCCACCCCTTCGGCCGCGGTGTCCACGACGTCACCGCCGCGCTGCGCCGCACCGGCGAGCAGGTCCTGGCCGTGCGGGTCTCGCCGATGCCGCGGCCGGGCAGCCCCGGGGACAAGGGCTCCAACGGCAGCTCCTGGGTCGACGCGGGCGGCACGATGTTCGACAACTCGCCGACCTACCTCGCCGTGTCCGGCTGGGACTGGATGCCCGCGGTGCGCGACCGCGCGTCCGGCCTCTGGGACCACGTCCGCCTGCGCTCGACCGGCGCCGCCGTGCTCGGCGACGTCCGCGTCGACACGAAGGTGCCTGACGGCAAGACCGCCGAGGTGACGCTCACCGTCCCGGTGCGCAACGCGGCCGCGACCGCCCAGCGCGTCAAGGTCACCGCCGCGTTCGGCCCGGTGAAGCTGGCGGCCACGGTCACGATCCCGGCCGGGCAGAGCACCGACGTCGTGTTCCCGAAGCAGCGGGTCGAGAACGCGAAGCTGTGGTGGCCCAACGGCTACGGCGACCCGAACCTCTACGACCTGACGCTCACCGCGGCGATCGGCGCCGCCACGAGCGACCGCCGGACCGTCGAGATCGGCCTGCGCGAAATCGGCTACGTCTACGACCTGCCGATCGTCATCGCCGACGGCCGCGCCACCCAGACCGTGGACCTCGCGCCGCAGAACGCCCGGTTCGTCCGCATGCAGGGCCTCAAGCGTGCCACGGGCTGGGGGTTCTCGCTCTGGACGATGTCCGTGCAAGCCGGCTCGGGCCCCGACCTGGCCCAGGGCAAGCCGTCGTCGTCGCAGTCGGTGGCCGACGGCAACCCGCCCGAGCGCGCCTTCGACGGCGACCCGAACACCCGCTGGACGTCGGAATACAGCGACAACCAGTGGCTGCAGGTCGACCTCGGCGCCCCGACGGCGTTCGACCGCGTCGTGCTGACCTGGGAAACCGCCTACGCGGCGACGTTCAAGATCCAGGTGTCACAGGACGGCGGCACCTGGACCGACGTTGCATCGGTGGACAACAGCCCGAAGCCGCTGACCTTCCTGGTCAACGGCGTCAAGATCTTCGCCCGCGGCGGCAGCTGGGGCTGGGACGAGCTGCTGCGCCGGATGCCCGCCGAGCGGGCCGACGCGGTCGTCGCGATGCACCGCGACATGAACTTCACGCTGATCCGCAACTGGGTCGGGTCGTCGTACCGGCCGGAGCTGTTCGATGCCTGCGACAAGTACGGCATCCTGCTGTGGAACGAGTTCTGGGACGGCTGGTCGACCGACCCGGCCAACCACGACGTCTTCCTGGCGCAGGCGAAGGACACCGTGCTGCGCTACCGCCACCACGCGTGCGCGACGGTCTGGTTCGGCTGCAACGAGGGCACCCCGCCGCCGGTGATCGACAACGCGCTGCGGGACATCGTGCACGACAACACCGACCTGCTGTACCAGGGCAACTCCGCGGGTGGCGTGATCACCGGGGACGGGCCGTACTACTGGCAGGACCCGAAGCGGTACTTCACCGGTGAAGCGACCGGCGGGAAGTACGGGTTCTGGAGCGAAATCGGGCTGCCGACGGTGTCGGTCGTGGAGAGCATGCGCAACCTCGTCGGAAAGGACGACCCCGGCTGGCCGATCGGCGCGCCGTGGTTCCTGCACGACTGGTCCACGAACGGCAACCAGTCGCCGCAGAGTTACCTGGCCGCGATCGACGCGCGGCTGGCGCCGTCCACGAGCCTGGCCGAGTTCTGCCGTAAGGCGCAGTTCGTCAACTACGAGAGCATGCGGGCGATCTTCGAGGCGTGGAACGCGAAGCTGTGGAACGACGCCACCGGCGTGCTGCTGTGGATGTCGCACCCGGCGTGGCACAGCACGGTCTGGCAGACCTACGACTACGACCTCGACGTCAACGGCAGCTACTACGGCACGCGCAAGGGCTGCGAGGCCCGGCACGTCCAGGCCGACCTGACGACGTGGCAGGTGCGCGTGATCAACCATACGCCGGCCGCGCTCACCGGCGTGACCGCCACGGCCCGGCTGTTCGGCCTCGACGGGACGGCGCTCGGCCGGGCCCAGCAGCAGAAGCTCGACGTGGCGCCGGTTTCGGCCGCGGCCGCGTTCACGGTCCCGTTCGACGCCGGCCAGCCGGACCTGCACCTGCTCCGCCTGACCCTGACCGACGGCCGGGGGACGGTGCTGTCGGAGAACACGTACTGGCGCTACCGGACGGACACGGCGATGCGCGCGCTCAACCAGCTCCCGGGCGCCCGCCTCACGACGTCGCTGAAGTCCGACGGCGACGGGTACACGGCGACGATCCGCAACGACGGCCGCACGGTGGCGGCGATGATCCGGCTGTCGCTGCGGGAGAAGAACGGCACCGACCGCGTGCTGCCGACCCGTTACGGCGACAACTACTTCTGGCTGCTGCCGGGGGAGAGCCGCACGGTCCGCGTCGAGCCGCGCCGGCGGGTCCCGAACGCGAAACTGCTGGTGGAGGCGTACAACGTGGCGGCGAAGCTGACCTAGCCGCGACGGCTCGCGCAGCTTGGCCGCGTCGACGCCGCCGTCGTCCACCCCGGCTCGGCGACGCCTCCTGCCGGATCATCTCCTGGCGGGAGGAGTTCGTCGGAGACGACCGAAGCAGATACTGAATTCGTCCGCCACGACGAACTACGCTGGCGGCGTCGCGCCTAGCTTCGGGAGGTGCTCGTCTCCATGAACCTGCGCCCGCACGCCGGCCTCGGCCGCGTCCTCGACGACCTGGGCGGCACGCTGCTGGACCTCGTCCTCGGCGACGGCGAGCGTCCGGGCGGAATCGGCGGCGTCGCCATCCACGATCCGCTCGACGAGCCCGCGCTGCCGCAGAACGCCCTGGTGCTGGGCGTCGGCCTCGCCGATCCGGACGAGGTCGTGCGGCAGCTGCGGACGCTGGCCCGCCACGACGCGGCCGGGCTCGTGCTGCGGGCCCCGGTCAAGGTGACGCCGGCGATCACCGCCGCCGTCGACGAGACCGGCGTCGCCCTGCTGAGCCTCGCCCGGGGCGCGTCCTGGGCTCAGCTCGCCGCGATGCTGCGCTCGCTGCTGGCCGAGGGCGACGTCGGGGACGCGCAGCGCGAGACCCTGGCCGGGCTGCCGTCCGGCGACCTGTTCGCCGTCGCCAACGCGATCGCCGCGCTGATCGACGCGCCCGTCACCATCGAGGACCGGCGCTCGCGCGTGCTCGCCTTCTCCGGACGGCAGGACGAGGCCGATCCGTCGCGCGTCGAGACCATCCTGGGCCGGCAGGTGCCCGAGCGGTTCGCGCGGATGCTGGCCGAGCGCGGGGTGTTCCGCGAGCTCTACCGCAGCGAACAGCCGGTCTACGTCGACCGCCCGCCGGAAAGCCCGGAGGGGTTCATGATCCCACGCGTCGCCGTCGCGGTCCGGGCGGGCGACGAGATCCTCGGCTCGATCTGGGCCGCGGTGAGCGCCCCGCTGACGCCCGACCGCGCGCAGGCTCTGCGCGACGCGGCCCGCCTGGTGGCCCTGCACCTGCTGCGCATCCGGGCCGGTGCCGACGTCGAACGGCGGCTGCGGGCGGACCTGCTGAGCACCGCCCTCGAAGGCGGGACCGGCGCACGCGAGGCGCTGAGCCGGCTCGGCCTGGCCGACCAGCCGGTGATCGTACTGGCGCTCGCCGTCCTGGGCGCCGGAGCCGCCGACGCCGAGCTCGCCGCCGACCGGCAGCGCCTCAGCGACGGGCTGGCGATGCACCTGAGCGCGGTCCACCCGCGGTGCGCCGCCGCGCTCGTCGGCGACACGGCCTACGGGCTGGTGCCGGTGACCCGAGACACCGACGCCGAACAGCGTGCCCTGCGGATCGCCACCGACTTCCTCGACCGGGTCGGCGACCGGGCCCGGGCCGTGGTCGGCATCGGCCCGGTGGCCCGCAGCGCGGCCGAGCTGCCGGAAGCCCGCGGCAGCGCGGACCGGGCGTTGCGGGTGCTGCGCTCGGGCAGCGGCGCCGGCCGCCGGGTCGCCCTGCTGGCCGACGTGCACGTCGAGGCCCTCCTGCTGGAGCTGCAGGACCTGGTCGCCGCCCGCGGCGACCGCCCGACCGGCGTCGTCGCCCGCCTCCTCGACTACGACGCCCAGCACCACGCCCACCTCGTGGAGACGCTACGGGCCTGGCTGGACGCCTTCGGCGACGTCATCGCCGCCTCCGCGGCGGTCCACGTCCACCCGAACACCTTCCGGTACCGCCTCCGCCGCCTCGCCGAGGTCGGCGGCTTCGACCTGACGGACCCGCAGGCCAGGTTCGCGGCCATGCTCCAGCTCCGCGTGGTCGCTCCACCCGCCCCCTGACACCGTGTGGAAGTAGGCATCACGTGTGTCCCTTCCGGACACGGGTGGGGGCGCGGAAATTGCGTTGGCCGGTGGGCGGGGGATCGCTAACCTTCGCGGGAACTTGCCTGCCGCGTCGATCGAAGGGAGCCGGCCGTGCGTTGTCGCGTCGCCGTCGCTTCCCGGTCGCGGTCCGAGGTGATCCTGGTGTCTTCGCGTCCCCGGTGCCTGCCGCGCGGCCTGCACCGGACTCCGTGACAGTTCCTGACGACCGTCGCGGGGAATCGCGCCGTCCCGGTCACTTCGTCCACAAAGGACACCACTGTGCGCAACCTCCGCAACCTCGGCATCCTCGCCCACGTCGACGCGGGCAAGACCACCCTCACCGAGCGGATCCTGCACCGCACCGGCGCCACCCACAAGACCGGCGAGGTCCACGACGGCACCACCGTCACCGACTTCGACCCGCAGGAACGCGACCGCGGCATCACCATCTTCGCCGCGGCCGTCAGCTGCACGTGGGACGGCCACCGGCTCACCCTGATCGACACGCCCGGTCACGTCGACTTCACCGCCGAGGTCGAGCGCTCCCTGCGGGTGCTCGACGGCGCCGTCGCCGTGTTCGACGCCGTCGCCGGGGTCGAGCCGCAGAGCGAAACCGTGTGGCGCCAGGCCGATCGCTACGGCGTGCCGCGGATCGCGTTCGTCAACAAGCTCGACCGCGCGGGCGCCGACCTCGACACCGCCGTCGCCTCGATCCGGGCGCGGCTGCACCCGGCACCGCTGGTCGTGCAGCTGCCGATCGGCCGGGAGGACGGCTTCACCGGCGTCGTCGACCTGCTGCGCCCGCGGGACGTGCCGGACGACCTCGCCGCCGAGGCCCGCCGCCGGCGCCGGGACCTGGAGGAGGCCGTCGCCGAGCTGCACCCGGTGGCCCTCGACGAGTTCTGCGCCACCGGCCGGATCTCGGCGGAGACCCTGGAAAAGGCGCTGCGGGAGCTGACCCTCAGCGGCGACGGGCTCGTCGTGCTGTGCGGCGCGGCCTACCGCGACCGCGGGATCGAGCCGCTGCTCGACGCCGTCGTCGCGTACCTGCCGTCGCCGGCCGACGTCCCGCCGGTGCGGCCCGACCGGCCCGCCGACCCGGCGGCGCCGCTGGCCGCACTGGTGTTCAAGGTCGTCTCGACGACCACGGGACGGCTGACGTACCTGCGGGTGTACTCGGGAACGCTGCGGAAGGGAGACCGGGTGACGGACACCGAACGCACCGAACGCATCGCGCGCGTGCTGCGCGTGCAGGCGGACCGGCATTCCGAAGTGGACAGTGCGGTGGCCGGTGACATCGTCGCGGTCGCCGGGCCGAAGGCGGCGCGCGTCGGCGCCACCCTCTGCGCGCCCGGCGCTCCGGTGCTGCTGGAGCCACCGGCGACGGCGGACCCGGTGGTCTCGGTGGCGGTCGAGGCCCGGCGCGACGGCGACCGGCTCACGGCGGCGCTGGCCTGGCTGGCCGAGGAGGACCCGTCGCTGGTCGTGCGGGTCGATCCGGAGACCGGCCAGACGGTGCTGTCCGGGCTGGGTGAGCTGCACCTGGAGGTGTCGGTGGAGAAGCTGCGGCGGGACCGCGGCCTCGAGGTCGCGGTGGGCCGCCCTTCGGTGGCCTACCGCGAGACGGTGGTCAGCGGGGTGACCGGGCTGGTCTACCGCCACGTCAAGCAGGACGGCGGGGCAGGCCAGTTCGCCCACGTCGTCCTCGACGTCGCGCCGGCGGCCGAGGGCTTCGAGTTCGCCTCGGCGGTCGTCGGCGGCCGGGTGCCACGGGAGTACGTCCGCGCGGTCGACGCCGGCTGCCGGGACGCCCTGGGCGAAGGACCGCTGGGCGGGCACCCGGTGACGGGCCTGCGCGTGACGCTGACCGACGGGGCGACGCACCCGAAGGACTCGTCGGACCTGGCGTTCCGCACGGCGGGCCGAGGTGCTGCTGGCATCAGGCAGCATGCCCTCGAGTGCAGCGACGTTTCCTGGGTTGGCGACGCGGCGCTTGCGGTAGTGGCGCTCGG